>CAXMSI010000037.1:0-12315 GCA_964196085.1 uncultured Acidimicrobiia bacterium
GAACTAGGTGGCAAGGGCGCCAACATCGTGTTCGACGATTCACCGGTCGACCAGGCCGTTGAAGGTGTCGTAAACGGTATCTTCTTCAACCAAGGTGAAGTGTGCTGTGCTGGCTCCAGGCTGCTTATTCAGGAATCAATTTCAGATCAGTTCGTGTCCAAACTCAAGAGGCGCCTCGACACCATCCGAGTAGGCAATCCTCTCGACAAGAACACTGACGTCGGTGCGATCAACTCGCTACAACAACTCAACAAGATCAAAGAGCTCGTTGCCTCTGGTTCCGAGCAGGGTGCGGAGATATTTCAGCCAGCCTGCCAGTTACCAGAGCGGGGTTGGTTCCATGTGCCGACGCTCTTTACCGGTGTGAGCCAGAGTCATCGCATTGCTCAGGAAGAGATCTTTGGTCCGGTACTTTCCATCATGACGTTCCGCGACCCCCAAGAAGCTGTGGAGAAGGCCAACAACACCCCATATGGGTTGTCCGCAGGTGTTTGGACTAACAAGGGTTCACGGATCTTATGGATGGCTGACCAGCTCAAGGCTGGCGTAGTGTGGGCCAACACCTACAACCAATTCGATCCGACGTCGCCGTTTGGCGGCTTTAAGGAATCGGGCTTTGGGCGTGAGGGTGGTCGTCACGGATTGCTTTCTTACATGAAGGGGGTGAACTAGATGAGCCGGGTACAGGTCGAAAAGACATACAAGCTGTACATAGGTGGCAAGTTCCCTCGTTCTGAAAGTGGTGCCGTCCAGCCAGTGATTGGCTCTGATGGTACGGTTTTTGCTCAGGTGGCTTGGGCGTCGCGCAAAGATCTCCGCATGGCTGTCGTGGCCGCCCGCAAGGCACAGGGTGGTTGGGCTACTCGCACGGCATACAACAGGGCACAGGTTCTGTACCGCGTGGCCGAAATGCTTGAGGACCGTCGAGGCACATTTGTTGAACAACTTACCGTTGACGGCAGCTCCCGTGAAGCAGCCAACGAAGAGATCGATGCCGCTGTCGATCGTTTGGTTTGGTACGCCGGATGGGCTGACAAGTTCGTCCAGATCGTCGGCAACCTCAACCCTGTTGCCGGACCGTATTTCAACATCACTGCGCCTGAACCCATGGGGGTCGTTGGTGTGATCGCCCCTGATACCTCGCCATTGCTCGGCTTGGTGTCTGTGCTGGCTCCCGTCATCGTGTCGGGCAACACCGCTGTTCTAGTGCCGTCTACTTCGGCGCCACTTACAGCAGCCAGCTTCGCTGAAGTGCTTGCC
The DNA here is from genome assembly GCA_964196085.1 of uncultured Acidimicrobiia bacterium. GTDB lineage: Bacteria > Actinomycetota > Acidimicrobiia > Spongiisociales > JAENVV01 > CAXMPE01. The sequence continues at coordinate 1,261 of CAXMSI010000037.1, forward strand.
ACCTCTGACGTTCCTGGGGGAGTGGTCAACATTCTCACCGGCGACCAGGTGGCGTTGGCTCCTTGGCTTGCTGAGCACATGGATGTGAACGGCCTTGAAATTGCGGGTGTTCCCAGCGGCGAGGTAGTTGGGATCATCGAGTCAGCTACCGAGAACCTGAAACGAGTTTCGGATCATCGGGTTGATGATCTGTACGCAGATTCGGCACAGTCGCCCTATCAAATTACGGCGTTCTGTGAGTCCAAGACTGTGTGGCATCCAAAGAGTGGTGGTTTGGGCAGTGGCGCTTCCTACTGAAATCACGCCTGAGGCGATGAACGAGTACCTCAAGACGATGCCGTTCGCCTACGAGCAGGGCTATCGGGTTGTCGAGTTAGGGGAGCGCCGAGCACTCTGCAAGTGGACCTACGACGACAACCTGCTCCGCCCCGGTGGCTACATCCCTGGGCCAACCCAGTTCCATTTGGCCGACCTGACCCACTGGTTTGCAACCTTCACGGTGATTGGTGTGCAGCCAATGTCAGTAACGATGGACATGCACATCACGTATCTGAGGCCAGCCCAAGGTGCAGATCTCATGGCTGAATGCAAGATCGAGTCAGTTGGTAAGACCCGTATCTACGCTGAAACGAAGCTTTGGGTAGCCGGTAAGCCCGACAAGATCGTGTCGATAGCGACAGGAAGCTATTCAAACCCGGTGGGTTGAGGGCTGAGCTGCCTGGTCAGGCCTCGGGGTTGTCTTTCATTGGGACTCGGAGGCGAATGTAGTCGACCTCAACGGCCTCGGCCATGTCGGCCATTTGATCGTCGGTCATTGAGCCGAACCATTCTCCGTACATTCGGGCGAACGGCACCGAGGTGATGCCGTGGATGAAGACACTGGTCAAGACCGTCCAGGTGACGGTCACCGAGATCACATCGGAGATTTCACCGCCTAGGTGCTCCATGGCGAAGAGGCTAAAGAGGATCGATGCGAGTCCACGGGGGCCGAACCACCCGAGGATCCCGATGGTGGGTTTCTCCAGTTTGAGTCCCAAGAGGCTCACAGCGACTGGCAGCATTCGCACGACCGTGAGGCTGAGGAGCACATAGGCACCGATTTGCCAGGTGAGCTCAGTCAGGGACGGTGCCACCATGAGGACACCCCAAAAGAGGAATGTCAGCATGACCAAGAGTTCCCCCTGGTCCTCAGCAAAGTCAGTTGCGGTATCGGCCGCTGCAGTAGCCACTGCGCCGAAGGCGAGGCCAGCCACAAACGCCGCTACGAACCCGTTTCCTTCGATTGCCTCGGCACCAGCAAATGCAGCGACGGCAATCGCGAGGACGCCAATTTGGCGGAGAGCCCCCGTCACCTGGCCACGGCTCACGAATCTCTCGAGGAGCCAGCCGCCAGCCGCTCCAATGGCGACGCCAACCGTGATTCCAAACCCAATCTGCTTCAAGGCAAATGATGCGGTGTAGCCTGCCCCGTCTTGGCCTAATGCTGCAATTCCAACAAGGATTGCGATAGGGGGGACCATGAAACCGTCGTTGAGCCCACTTTCCACGTTGAGGGCCTGGCGGATCCGGATGGGGACTCTCTTGTTGGTGACGATTGCCTGTCCGAGGGCTGCGTCGGTTGGGGTGAGGATCGCCGCGATGACTGCCGCGTGAATCCAAGACATTCCGTCGAAGAGAAGAACGCCAGCAACGGTACCGACTGCAATAGTCAGCGGCATAGCGATGAGCAGCATCCGGGTTGGGATCGCAGCCTGTTTTCTGAGGACGCCGAAGTCTATCCGAGTTGCATCAGCAAAGAGGATGACCACAAGCGTTGCCTCGGCGAGAATCTCGATGGCGCCTTCATTGAAGCTGCCCGGAGAGAAAGCCCATGGCGATTTCGCCAGCAGGATGCCGATGGCGGCGAAGACCATGGGGCCCGAGATCGATCGATGGGCCAGGCTCTTCGATACGAGGGCATATCCAAAAATCAACCCGGCCACCAAGACGGCACTTGCGGGCGTCATCGGGAATCTTCGGTTGGTCGGGTGGGCCATGTCCTAGTGTGTATTGTTGCTGGCACGGAGTGATCCCGATTCCTAGTCTTGATCTGGGTAAGGCTAGCGGTGGCGCAGGACGAGTGAGTGAGGGTGCAAATCGCTCCCGAACCGTTGAAGGCAGTAAAGTTTTGCTCATGTTGCGTCGCTTGGTTCTGTTGTCGGTTGGGGTTGTGATTGTTGTCGCTGCCTGCGGCGGCGAGGTTGAGCCGACTGAGAGTTCTGTTGTCATTGAGGGTCCTGCTTCTGGTGGTTCCGTTGCTGAACGACTTGCGGAGATCGATTCCTTTGTGACTCTCTGGCGTACTGCTGGGACGCTTGATGAAGCGGGAGCTGCTGCTGAAGGAGCGGCCAACCTTGTTGTTGGACCCGATGGGCCAGGCTATGGGGACCGTAATGGGGATGGAGTTGTTGGTGGGGCATCGACCGTTGGGTTGATTCCGGGGATGGCCTTGCCGCTTGAAGACAACGAGTGCGTGTTGCGAGATGTGCTTGGTGGGGCATGGGACGAGCCGCTAGAGCGATGGGATGAAATGCTGGATGCTATTGATGCGTGGCGTCCGGGTAACAACACCATGCCGACGTTGGCGAGCCACCCGATGAGAGTTGTTGGGTGGGCGACCTTCACGTTGGCTTCGGATTCATTGGATGAGGCGCATGAGTATGCGGGGCATGCGAAGTTGCATGTTGATGTGTCAGTGAGGGCACTCGAGTGCTGAGGTGGCTCGCAGTTGTGCGGCGCCTAGGCAGATCTCAGAGACGGGTGCGCCTTCCGTCTCGCTGGGGCTCGCCTGTCTTCCCCGCAAGCGGGGAAGGAAGCGCTGTAAGTGGTCCGGTGTTGAGAAGTTGGGTTGATGCTTGGGGGGTTTTGCAGACTGTTGCACAGTGGGATGGCGTGTTTCCTGTTTCTTCACTGCCCAAGGGCAGGACTGCTTCATTGGTGACTGAAGAGGGCGACCGGCTCGACGTGCTCGACTCCCTGCCGTTTGGGTATCACCGGCTGCATGTTGAGGGGATCGATGAGGTTCCCCTTGTGATCTCGGCTCCTATGGAAGCTCACACTGGACCGTCGTCAGCCTTGGGTGTGTTTGCTCCGCTATATGAGCTGACAAGTGAGGACGACCGGGGGATTGGGAATCTTGGAGGATTGCGGACGCTTGCCGAGGGATTCGCTCAGTCAGGGGTAACGCTGGTTGGAACAACACCGATGTTGGCGAAGCATGAGCGGGAGAAGTCACCGTATTCGCCGGTCTCGCGTCGGTTCTGGGGAGAGCACATTGTGGACTTCTCTGGGATCGCTGGGTTAGAGCTGGACGAGGCTGAGGAGAGCGGTGCCCTGGTAGATAACGCGGCTGTGTCGGATGATGTTGCTGCGTGTCTCAATTCGTACATTGCTCATAGAGGTGCTCTGGGGTCTGAGTTGATCGACGAGGCGGCTGACACGTACGCCAAGTTCCGATCGATCGGTGATAAGTATGGGGAGGACTGGCGCAAGTGGCCTGCCGATGCGCTGCCGGACGCAGACCGGGTGGCGTATCACCTCACTGCACAGTGGTTGGCTAACCAACAGTTGGCGGAGTTGGCTGCGGATCTAGCCAAGAGAGGGCAAGCGTTGTATCTCGATCTGCCGATTGGGGCAGGGGCTGAGAGCTACGACGTATGGACCGAGCCGGATGCGTACGCGGCGGCTTCACTTGGTGCTCCGCCCGACGATCTGTTTAGGGGCGGGCAAGGGTGGGGTCTGCCGGCAATGATTCCCGAGGCTGGAAGGCGGAGCGGGCACGCCAATTTTCGAAAGGTAGTGCGCCATCACTTGGAGCACGCTGGGGTGTTGCGGGTAGATCACATCCTGGGCCTGTATCGAACGTGGTGGGTTCCTGATGGGCGACCGGCGACAGCAGGCGCCTATGTGCTGCAACCGATGGATGAGCTGTTTGCGATTTTGTGTCTGGAATCGGCACGGGCTGAGACGGCAATTGTTGGTGAGAACCTTGGAACGATCCCTCAGGAGATAGAAGATGCTCTTCAGGAGCACGGCATCATGGGCATGCGTGTGCCTCAGTTTGGGATGACAGACCCAACCAACACAGAGTTGATTGCACTCACCACCCACGATGTGGTGCCGTTTATGAGCTGGTGGACGGGACGAGACATTGACGACATGGTGGACCTTGGGTTGATCGATGGGGAGCGGCCTGCCGAGGCGTTCGCCAATCGAGCCATAGCTACTCAGAAGTTGGAGGAGAAATTCGAGACCACGGGAGCACAAGCGACGCTTCAGGCGATGCATCGGTGGATGGGGGAGTCGGACTCACCGGTTGCGATGATCGCCCTCGATGACCTGGTGGTTGAGACTCGCCGTCATAACGTGCCGGGCACGACATCCGAACGGCCGAACTGGCAGCTCAGGCTGCCCCAGACCGTGGAGCAGATCACCGGCGACAGGCTAATTTTGGCACATCTGAAGGAAGTCGCAATTCTCCGCAAAGAATGAATCGAATCATCCGGATTCACCTAAGCTAAGCCATTCGTTTCCCACCGCTATGAGGAGATCGCCATGAGCTCGGCGCTCACCGATATCCAACAATCTCTCGAAGCCATTGCTGGCAACTACTCGTGGACATGGAGCCCTGCTGCTCGTGCCGCCATTGACCTAGTTCCAACAAAGAATGGTGCTGCGGCTCTTCATCCGAAGGCTCGGCTGGCTCAGCTTGATGCTGCCCAGTGGGCTGAACTGGCCGCTGATGAAGGACTTGCTGGCCTTGTGGCTACCGCTGTTGGGCAGATTCCCGATGTCCCAGGAGCTGATGGCCCTGCCCCCATCGCATATTTCTCCCCCGAGTTCGGTGTGTCGCAATACCTCCCTCAGTACTCAGGTGGCCTTGGCATCTTGGCCGGTGACCACCTCAAGAGCGCGAGTGATCTCCAGATCCCTTTGGTCGGAGTGGGCTTGTTCTACTCCGATGGCTATTTCCATCAGGGCATCGCCAAAGACGCGCAGACCGAGACTTACGAGACTTACGACCCAACTGATCTCGCACTCACCGATACCGGTGTGGTGGTGACGGTTCCACTCGGGAAGGAGTCGGCGCTGGCCAGGGTCTGGCAGGCAAACATTGGTTCGACCCGTCTCTTCCTGCTCGACACTGATCTCCCAGAAAACTCTCTTGCAACCCGCAAGGTGTCTGACCGCCTCTATTCAGGAGATCAGGAGCACCGGGTCCGCCAGGAGTTAGTGATGGGTGTTGGTGGAGCGCGAGCGCTGCACGCGCTGGGTATTGCCCCCTCGGTCTATCACCTCAACGAAGGTCACGCGGGTTTTCTGGTGCTTGAGCTCATCGGCGAAGAACTTGAGAAGGGGCTTGGCTTCGACGAGGCTGTGGCCGCTGCTCGTCAGCGAGTGGTGTTCACCACCCATACTCCTGTCCCGGCTGGGATTGACCGCTTCCCAACCGCTCTCATCTCGGAGTATGTGGGTCCGTGGGCAGACAGGCACAGCGTGAAGATGTCACAGGTTCTGGCCCTTGGAGTTCTCGACGGAGACACCGACCACCTCAACATGGCGGGCTTCTGTCTGCGCACCAGCGGCTGGTCTAATGGAGTGTCAGCCTTGCACGGCGAGGTGAGCCGAAAGATGTTTGCCAAGGTTGACAACGCCTCGCCCATCATCTCAATCACCAACGGTATTCACGGACGCACATGGGTCGGCAATGAAATGCAGGCCTTGCTCGATGCAACGCTTGGCACCGGGTGGGCCCTCGGCGATGTCGATGCGTGGGATCGAGCAGGTGAGGTTCCTGACGACGCTATTTCCGAGATTGCGGTTCGTGGCAGAACCGAACTAGCCGAACTTGCTGCGAGCCGAGTCTCTCATGGTATTGATCTAGACCCAGCCCGGCTCACTGTTGGGTTCGCGAGAAGGTTCGCCACTTACAAGCGTGCCGACCTGCTGTTGCGAGATCGCGCCAAGCTCGTTGACTTACTAGCCAACGACGACAACCCCATTCAGTTTGTGTTTGCTGGCAAAGCCCACCCCAAGGACGAGCCAGGCAAGGCGGTGCTGAAACGTGTCGTTGAGTTTGGCCGGAGCCCTGAGGCGCGGGGCAGGTTTGTGTTCATTCCTGACTACGACATTGAGGTTGCTCGGGCCATGTATGCCGGGACCGATGTGTGGCTCAACAACCCAATCAGACCACGAGAGGCTTGTGGCACGAGTGGTGAGAAGGCTGTGCTCAACGGCGGCCTCAATCTATCGATCCTTGACGGATGGTGGGCTGAAGGATTCAACGGCTCCAATGGTTGGGCCATTGTGTCGTCAGAGTTAGAGACTACAGCTCAACGAGATCTCGAAGAAGCAGCACATCTCCACGAGTTGCTGAAAGACGAAGTTGTCCCGCTGTTTTACGGGGCCGGTGCTACTGGGCCCACATCTGAGTGGCTCGATAAGGTGCGCCACGCTTGGCAGACGATGGGACCCTTTGTATCATCGGCCAGGATGCTTCGAGAGTACGACGAACTTCTCTACAAACCAGCCGGCCGGTGAGTCAAGACGTCTGGCGCGGGGTTGACTACCCATTAGGGGCGACCTGCGATGTGTCAGGCACCAACTTTGCGATCTTTTCAGAGAACGGCGATCGGGTAGAGCTGTGTTTGTTCGATGAGGCAGGCAACGAGACGAGCGTCTTCCTGGCTGAGGTCACGGCCAACATCCACCATGGATACCTGCCCGGTGTGGGCCAGGGCCAGAAATACGGATATCGAGTGCATGGGCGGTGGGCGCCCAAGGAGGGTCACCGATTCAACCCAGCCAAATTGCTGATGGATCCGTACGCCCGGGCCATTGACGGACAGCCTGAATGGTCAGACGTGTTGTACGACTACGCCAACAAGCCTGGTGGCGTTGCCGACAGGCGCGACTCGGCTTCTGCCATGCCGCGTTCAATTGTGGTTGACCCCGGTTTCGACTGGGGGAACGACGCCCCTCCAGCAACGCCGATCCACAAGTCGGTGATCTATGAGACCCACGTGAAGGGCATGACGCAATTGCACCCAGACGTGCCTGAACACCAGCGTGGCACCTATGCGGGAATGTCCTCGCGAGCCGTCATTGAGCACCTCACCAAGCTTGGGGTTACTGCAGTGGAGTTACTGCCTGTGCATCACTTTGTATCCGAGGCAGCACTCGTCGAAGATGGCCGGAGCAACTACTGGGGCTACAGCTCCATTGGGTTCTTCGCTCCACACAGCGCCTACTCGTCGGTCGGGCAAGAAGGTCAACAGGTTCAAGAGTTCAAAGAAATGGTGAAACGATTCCACTCAGCGGGCATCGAGGTCATCCTCGACGTGGTGTACAACCACACGGGTGAGAGCGGCAAAGGCGGACCATCGCTCGCCTTCAGGGGCATTGACAACAGTTCCTATTACCGGGTGGATCCCGACAAGCCCTTGAACTACGTGGACTACACGGGCACTGGCAACACGCTCAACGTAATGCACCCCAACATCCTGCAGATCATCATGGACAGCCTGAGGTATTGGGTGCAAGAGATGCACGTGGACGGGTTTCGCTTCGACCTAGCTTCCACCTTGGCGAGAGAACTCCACGCAGTTGACCGGCTTTCGGGCTTCTTTGATCTGATCCACCAAGATCCGGTGATCAGCAGGGTGAAACTGATTGCTGAACCGTGGGACGTTGGCGACGGGGGATACCAGGTAGGTAACTTCCCTCCCCAATGGTCGGAATGGAACGCCAAGTACCGCGACGAAATTCGAGACTATTGGCGGGGACATCCCGAGACGCTTGCTGACTTCGCGATGAGGTTCACCGGCAGCTCCGACTTGTATGGAGCTTCGGGGCGCAGGCCAAGGGCCAGCATCAACTTTGTAACCGCACATGATGGTTTTACGATGCGAGACCTTGTTTCCTACGATCACAAGCGCAACCTGGCCAACGGTGAAGACAACCGAGACGGTGAAGGGCACAATCGGTCATGGAACTCGGGGGCTGAGGGCCCAACCGATGACGCGGCGGTACGACTAGTCAGAAACCGCAGGCACCGAGCTATGTTGGCAACGTTGCTGTTGTCCCAAGGCGTTCCGATGTTGCTCGGTGGCGATGAGTTAGGTCGCACTCAACAGGGCAATAACAATGGGTACTGCCAAGACAACATGATCTCTTGGTTCGACTGGGACAATGCTGATCAGGAGTTGCTGAGCTTCACTCAACAGCTCATTGGCTTGCGAACTGCGCATCCGGTGTTCCGCAGGCGAGGCTGGTTCGAAGGACGGAATGCCCGGGGCCACGGGATTGATGACATTCGGTGGTATGGCGTTGATGGCGAGATGATGTCAGACGACGATTGGAACGTTGGATACGCACGGTCTCTTATGATTTATCTCAATGGCAAAGCCATCGCTGCGCCGGGGCCTCGGAGTGAAAAAATCGAAGGCGACAGCTTCCTATGCTTGTTCAATGCCCACACCGAAGACGTTGAGTTCAAGATGGCCAGAGAAAGCGCCGGACTGTCGTGGTGTATTGAGATCGACAGTGCCGATGTTTCTCGAGCGGGGGAGGTAGTTACCGACCCGAGTTCAATAACTGCGCCGGGCTGGTCGGTTACCGTGTTGAGAAGGATTGATTGACCCATGAAAATACTTTTTGCGACTGCTGAACTGGATCCGATCGCCCGGGTGGGTGGCTTGGCTCAAGCCGCTGCTGGGCTAGTGGCGGCTCTCAGGGCGTCGGGTGAGGATGTACATTTGTTACTGCCTGACTACTTCGGCACACCGCTCGAAGGTGAAGCCAAAGGGTCGGTGAAGGTTCCTGGCTGGGCGGGCAAGGTCACGACTCGGACCGGCTCCGTTGCTGGCGTGGGTGCGATCAGCCTTGTTACTGTGCCGGGGATATCTCGGCCCAACCCGTACACCGACAGTGATGGAGCAGGCTGGCCCGACAATGATCAGCGGTTCTTCGCTTTCGCCGCAGCGGTGGCCTCGATTGCAGATGACACGCACCCAGATGTGTTGCATCTCAACGACTGGCATACAGCACTTGCCACAGGCCTGCTGAAGACCAAGATCCCCACTGTTCTCACCATCCATACGCTCGGCTATCAGGGCGTGACAGGCGGAGAGTGGCTAGAGGTGGTGAACCAACCGAATGCATTTGAGTGGTATGGGTCGCTAAACCCCGTTGCAGGGGCCATTCAACTTGCTGACAAGGTGATTGCGGTAAGTCCCAACTACGCAAGCGAGATCACGAATGACCCAGAAGGCATGGGCTTGGACCAGCTGTTGGCCGCTCGAGGCGATGATCTGGTCGGCATCCTCAACGGAATCGACGAGCGGGTATGGGACCCGTCCAAGGATCCCGATATCGCGGAGGCTTTTAGCGCAGCTGACCCATCGGGCAAAGAAGCCGCTCGTGCCGCATTGCTCAAAGAGGTGGGCTGGGAAGACACGGGTGTCCCGGTTGTTGGGGTGGTCACCCGCTTTGTTGACCAGAAGGGGATTGACCTGCTGTTGGCCACTGCTCCGTACGCAGCCGATGTGCCGTTCAGGATCGTGTTGCTCGGCAGCGGTGACCGAGAGCTAGAGGAGCGGGCCCAGGCCGCAGCAGATGCGTTCCCTAGCAGCGTGCACTTCACGGGTGGGTACCTGGCAGAATTCGGGCACCGCATCTTTGCCGGCTCTGATCTGCTGGCTATGCCGAGTCGGTTTGAGCCGTGTGGACTCGCCCAGATGCAGGCCATGGCCTATGGAACTATCCCGGTCGTGTTCGGGGTGGGCGGTCTCAAAGATACCGTGATCGACGCTGATCGCGATCGTCGTAACGGCACCGGCTTTGTAGCCACGACCAACGACGTGGCCGGGTTGGTGGATGCTCTGTATCGGGCATCAAGAGCGTGGAAGAACAAGGCAAGGCGCGCCGCTATCCAACGCCGAGGTATGAGTCGCGATTGGTCGTGGACAGCTCCGGCTCAAGAGCACGTAGAGCTGTACCGCTCAATAGCTACAGGCTAACTACTGGATCTTCTCGCCTTTTCCTACGGCAATGATGCCGCCAGATGAAACGGTGTAGAGACCTGAGTCGGTGCCGAGGGCTGAGCCGAGCTCATATCCGGCTGGGATTCTGACATGTTTGTCGAGGATGACCTTCTGAATGTGGCTGCCAGCCCCAACGGTCACGTCATCAAGCAGGATGGCATTCTCAACCACAGCGCCGGGCTCCACGCGGACGCCCGGTGAGAGCACTGAGTTGCGGATGATGGCTCCCGTAATGATTGAACCGGCCGAGATCACTGAGTTCGAGATCTTGGCTTCGCCGTACTTGTGATGCTCGACAATCTTAGCTGGGGCCATGGTGCGGAACGATGTGTAGACGGGCCAGCGGTCGTTGTAAAGGTTGAAGATGGGGTGAGGCGATACAAGATCCATGTGGGCGTCGTAGTACGAGTCGAGGCTTCCAACGTCACGCCAGTAGTGGCGGTCGCGGTCGGTCTCGCCGGGAACGACGTTCTGGTTGAACTCGTAGACGTGGGCTTGACCTGAGGACACGAGGGCTGGAACGATATCCCCACCGATGTCACGTTTGGAATCGGGGTTCTCGGCGTCGTGTTCCAGAATTTCTCGGAACACGTCGGTACTGAAAATGTACGAACCCATGGAAGCAAGCACTTCGCCCGGAGATTCCGGAAGACCTTCCACAACTTCGGGCTTTTCCAAGAACTCTTCGATCTTGGATGACGCTTTGGCACGTTGGATGATTCCGAACTCCGATGCCTCCTCAATCGGAATGCGAAGGCCAGCAACGGTGATGCCGGCACCACTGTCAATATGATGCTCAAGCATCTGCCCCGGATCCATGCGGTAGATGTGGTCTGCACCGAACACGAAGATGTACTCAGGTTGTTCGTCGTCGACGAGGTTTAGGTTCTGGAAGAGCGCATCAGCTGATCCCTGGAACCATTCAGGACCACGACGCATCTGAGCTGGAACGGAGGTTACGTAGTTGCCTAAA
>CAXMSI010000038.1:0-350 GCA_964196085.1 uncultured Acidimicrobiia bacterium
GCAACATCACAAGGACAAACTCGCGCCCGAGAATGAGGAACACAACCCACCAAGCTACACGTTCAACCACCAGCAACCCTACAAAGGCTCCGAGGACAAGCAGCTTATCGGCAGTGCCATCAAGAAAGACCCCGACTTGGCTAACGAAGTTCCACTTTCGGGCAATCCATCCGTCAAGGAAGTCACTGGCTGCCGCGACGAAGAAGACAACGGCCGCTGCATTGAGTGGCTTTGTAAGATCCCCTTCAACAATCAGCCACACCACAACTGGGGACAGGATGATTCTCAAGGTTGCCAGCATGTTGGGAATTGATGACATTGCCCAGAATCATAGGGGAAACCCGATCGCC
>CAXMSI010000038.1:360-6083 GCA_964196085.1 uncultured Acidimicrobiia bacterium
ATATTCCTCTGCTGTGTCGGGACCTTCAGGACTGAAGCCAAAGCGACTGGCGTCCCAATCGTCAAGGCGTGGCCGGGATGGCCACAAGTGCGACCACTCGTTAGAAGCGACATGACTACCTCCGACTTGGCGCGGCCAGCGGGACTCGGCCACGAGATAGCTCCTGCTTCTGCAGTCACGTTTCGACCAGCGGTGATCGCATAGCTTGCCGCTTCATCTAGCCCCCTATTGCGCTGTCTTTCTCTTGATTCATCCGCTTCACCTCACCATGGGCCCTCAGCAGTGATGGCAAACTACGGACGAACTCCATCAAGGCTCCAAATCCTGCCCGAAGAAGGACGCCTACGGCCAACCAGGGAGTCGGACGCGAAGGGGGGACTATGTCGTGCCGAAGCTGGTTCTCGGTAGCAGTGCCGTCGAGGATTGCGGCCACCTGTTTGGTGTCGCTCCAGTTGGTACGCCAAGTCACGACGCCGTCTGCATCGATCAAGTACACCATGTTCGGAAACGATCCGAGCACTCGGTGAGCGGTGCCGGCCAGATCGTCAATCAACACCATCCGGCCCTCGGTAACAGTCTCTTCAAGCCGTGCAGCACAGGCTGCCTTCATTGCAGCATCCCCGTGAGCAGGGATAGACTTACCGGGGTGAGCCTCCCGCACATACATGACAACAAACACGACGTCTGGGTGGGCAGCAACGACCGCCTGCATCTTTTTGACATCCTTGACGTACATGGGACAAGTAATACTGCCCGTCTCTAAAAGAACCCTCTTGCCCCTATAGCTTGCAAGCTCGACAGTGCCACCGGCAAGATTCGTGAACGTGAGCGCGGGCATTGGCTCACCAACCGCTGGGCCAGGGAAGTCTAGGAAGTCGTAGTACTCCGATTCGAACGCTTCGTAGTTATAGGTAGTCATGTTGCCTCCTTGGTTGGGTCAAGGCGCTAGCGCCCGTTTCAATGAGTCCATTCCTTCGCCGAGACCTCCGGAGAGCGCAAGCGCAGGCTCCCCAATCGATGGAAGTACCGTTCGGTAAGTGCCCTGCCCTCAGGAGTCGCAGAAAGCCACACCACCCTGCGATCGTTCTGCTTTCGTTCACGCTTCACAAGATGGTGGCTCGTACCCACGAGTTGGCTGAGGGTGGGAGCCCATATCCCCAACGTTTCTGCAACCTCAGAGGTTGGTGCTCCCTTCGGAAGCCGGAAGCTGAGCACCATAAGAAGTCGGAATTGAGCTTGAGTAATTGGGTACTGCTTTATTGCCTGATCGAGTGATTCAACGATGCTGTTGGCCGCCCGAGCGACATGAAACAAATGTTCTTGGGTTATGTCGACCCGCGGGGAGACGACTTCCTTGAGAGCTTCAAGCGCCTCAGGTGCGATCTTTCCGAACAAAAACATAGGGTGCCTAAATAATACTCCTTTGGCTGTGCCCATCAAGGCTGCCAGAATTACCGAAATGTCTTGGAACAGAGCAGACCATCGCGAGCGACTCGCCAGTGAGGAGATCTTCGACGTTCTCATTATCGGTGGCGGGATCGTCGGTTGCGGAGCAGCGCTAGATGCTGCATCCCGCGGACTCTCAGTTGGCCTCATCGACCAAGAAGACTTTGGTTCCGGAACGTCCAGTCGGTCAACCAAGCTCTTGCACGGCGGCATCCGCTACCTGCCACACTTCGAGTTCGGGTTGGTCGCTGAAGGCCTTATCGAACAAAAAACCTTGGCGAAGACCGCCGACTTCTTGTTCAGAGACCTCGAGTTTCTGATGCCAATGTATGAGGGACGCACGATCGCCGACCTCCCCAACTGGGCCTCTCATCCAGCAATTGCGCCGGCCGCAATGAAGACCGGACTGATGCTGTACGACATCCTTGGCCTGCGTGGGCTCGGAGCGCACCGCGCCTTGAGTGACACAGAAATATCTGAGGCGCTTCCTGGACTCATCGAAGATGACCTCACAGGGGGCTTCGGTTACCGCGATGCTCAGACTGACGACGTCAGGCTCACCATCACCGTTATGAAGACCGCCGTGACACGCTACGGCGCCGTAGGGGTGAACCATACAAAAGCAGTCGAGAGCGAACCCACAGATGAGGGCTGGCTCACGACAGTACGAGATGACCTCGACGGGAAGACCTTTCAGGTTCGATCCCACGCGGTGATAGCTGCCACTGGTCCGTCTGCTCCTCCGTTAGCCGACCACATGCCAGTGCGCCTTTCGAGCGGGGTCCACCTTGTTGTCCACCATGTTTCGGGTTTCCCAGGCGACAAAGCCGTCCTGCTCCCTGAGACCGAGGACGGCAGAGTCATGTTCGTTGTTCCGTGGCAGGGTCATCTGCTTGTTGGCACCACTGACATTCCGTACACCGATGATCCGGCGGCTCCGCGTCCCACCAAGGACGAGGTCGACTACCTCCTCCGGCACTTTCGCATGTACTTCGATCTGCCGAATGCCAAGGTTCTCAGCACTTTCTCGGGGCTGCGAGCGCTCATGGATGAAGGCGGCTCAACAGCCGACGCTTCCCGCGGCCACGAAGTGCGCGAGATCGCCGAAGGGTTCGTGCAGGTTGCGGGTGGCAAACTCACCACATATCGCAGGATTGCTGCAGAGGCTGTCGACCACCTCGACAACTCCTTCGACCACCTTCCTTCGTCCAAGACTCGACACGAAATGCTGGTAGGAGCAGGAAGCCCAGAAGATGTAAGCCAGGTCGAAGAGGCACTAAACCAAGCTGGGCTTGATGCACCAGCCGACATCATGTGGAGCCGGTACGGCCAGCAATCGCTCCGACTCGTTGATCAGTTGAAGCACGCGTTCATCCTCGGCGATGGCCAGACGGTGAGCACCTCAATCGCCTGGGCTGCAAGACACGAAGGCGCGGCAACTATTGGCGACTTTACGCTGAGACGCTCTCACCTCTCATGGTTCACAGAGGACCATGGCCGGAGCGATGCCGACGCGATATCCAGTATTCTGGCGAGCGAATTGGGATGGTCCGCAACCGAGACTGCGTCACAGAAACGCCGATTTGCCACCGACCTCGAACGAGAAGGCCTCTAAGGCGCTCACACGACGCTGCTAAGCCCAGTCCAGCGTGCGTTCTACAGCCTTCTCCCAGTTCACGAGCAGCTCGGCTCTCCGAACCTGTTCCATCTGGGGGTGCCAGACTTTGTCGGCTGCCCACTGACTCCGGACCTCAGCAACTGACCCCCAAAACCCCACGGCGAGCCCGGCAGCGTACGCAGCTCCCAGCGCAGTTGTCTCAGTAATCTTGGGCCTCACGACCTCAAGACCGATGAGGTCAGCCTGGAACTGCATCAATAGCTCGTTGACAACCATTCCGCCATCGGCCTTCAACGTCGTAAGGTGAGTCGCTCCATCCTTTTTCATCGCCTCGAACACTTCCGCGACTTGAAACGCAACTGCCTCAAGCGAAGCCCTCGCTATGTGTGCCTTGTTGGCAAACCGCGTGAGGCCCACTATCACGCCCCTCGCGTCATCGCGCCAGTGGGGAGCGAACAGGCCGCTAAAGGCAGGTACGACGTAGACGCCGCCGTTGTCAGGGACTGTGTGGGCAAGCCCTTCGACCTCCTCGGCCGAGCTAATCAATCCGAGGTTGTCTCTCAACCATTGAATGAGTGCGCCAGCAATGGCTACTGACCCTTCCAAGGCATACACCGCCGGTTGATCCCCCAAACGGTACCCAACCGTCGTCAGCAAGCCTGAACCCGAATGAACGATTTCGGTCCCAGTGTTGAGCAGCATGAAGCAACCGGTACCGTAAGTATTTTTGGCCTCTCCCGGCTCAGTACATGCCTGCCCGAACAACGCTGCCTGTTGGTCGCCCAGTATTCCGGAAAGCGGGACGCCTTCGAGAGCCCCAACACAGGTCCCGTACACATCAGAACTCGACACGATCCGCGGAAGCGCTTCAATGGGAACACCGATGGCGTCGCACAACTCACGGTCCCATTCGAGTGTCTCGATGTTCATCAACATGGTCCGTGACGCGTTGGTGACATCGGTGATATGTAGTCCAGTGAGATGGTGCGCCACCCAAGAGTCAATGGTTCCGACCGCGAGTTTGCCATTGTCAGCCAACCTCCGAGCCTCGGGCCAATGGTCGAGGGCCCACCGTATCTTCGGACCAGAAAAGTAGGTTGCCAAGGGAAGCCCGCATCGCTTCCTGAACCGGTCTGCCCCTTCAGCACCGCCGAGTTCTCGAGCCAACTCGGCGGTCCGGACGTCTTGCCAAACAATCGCGTTGCCAACCGGCTTGCCTGTCTCGCTGTTCCAAAGAACGACGGTTTCGCGCTGGTTCGTGATCCCGACCCCGGCGATGTCAGCCCCTGTAGCCCCAGCAGCCTTCAGGGCATCGGCTACAACAGAGTCGACCCGTCGCAAAATCTGAGCTGGATCATGTTCAACCCATCCAGGCTGAGGGAAGATCTGATCATGCTCTTTCTGAGCAACCGCTACCACCGCTCCAGAGTGATCAAACAGCATGCATCGAGTTGAAGTGGTTCCCTGATCAATCGACGCGATATACATAAGGCAACAATACCGCCTTGGGGTTCACAGTGAGAGCGTTGCATCTCACCACAACGCCAGCCACACCCACAACCAACGACAGGATGGCTTACGTGGTACCCCAATCACTAGGTGCCAGGACAACAGCTATCCGACCACAGAGCGGTGCGAATGGACATGCGCACTGTCGTGCACCTGTCAGTGGTGGTAATCCGTGCCTCAAAAACTCAGCTCTGCAGCGGTCTCTCTTGAGCGCTCTGGGTCTTCTAGCCAACGTTCGACGACGTCACCACAACGGTTGACAATTACGTCGACGTCTGGGCGTTCTTTCTTCGAGAACTTCGATAGGACATGAGCGGCAGCGTCTTTGTTTCCTGGTGGACGCCCAACACCGATCTTGAGACGCCAGAACTCTCTGGTTCCCAACGATTGCTCGATCGAGCGAATCCCATTGTGACCACCAGCACCGCGGTCGTACGCGACCCGCAGTTTGCCGAATGGCATATCGATGTCGTCGTAGGCAACCAGCAGTTGTTCAGGGGTTTGCTTGAAGTAAGAAAGGATCGACTGCACCGGTGGACCTGACACATTCATGGATGCCTTGGGGAGCCCAAGGATCACCTGATCGCCACCAATACGCGTTGTGGCTATTTGGGCCTTGACCTTTGAAGGAGCTCGTTCGAACGGCGCGAGCCACTGCTCGCACAGTGTTTCGATAACCTCCGCACCAACGTTATGGCGGGTCCCGCGGTACTGAGGCTCTGGATTCCAGAGACCAACTACCACTGGCATCGGCTACTCCTCGGAGTCTTCGACCTCTTCATCGCCTTCGAGCTCTTCATCGCCCTCGACCTCTTCATCTTCTTCTTCATCAGCAAGGCCGCGTGGCGTGACCATTGACACGACCGTCAATGCGCCGTCGTTGGAGTACTCGACGCCGTCGATGACAGGAAGGTCTTCGATGCGAAGAATAGAACCGAGCTCCATGCCGGAAAGATCAATCTCAATCTCATCAGGCAGCTTGGAGACAACGCCCGAAATTTGGACAGTCGGACGGATCCAGTCGAGGATTCCGCCTTCCTTCAATCCAGGTGCTTCGCCGAAACCGACGATGGAGATATCCGCGCTCACAATCTCATCGAGATCAACGATTTGGAAGTCAACGTGGCGAACTTCGTTCTTGAACGGGTGA
>CAXMSI010000038.1:6093-12287 GCA_964196085.1 uncultured Acidimicrobiia bacterium
CAACCTCAGTCGCCAAGGCGGTGTAGGTCTTCCCATCAAGCTCAAGGGCGAAGATCGTGTTTCGACCAGCTTCGCCACGGAGGGACAAGCTGAACTCACGGTGGTCAATTGAAAGCGAGAGGGCATCTGTTCCATGGCCGTATAAAACTGCTGGAACCTTGCCCTCGCGGCGGAGGCGGCGGGAAGCGGCGGAGCCAAGCTCACGACCTGATTCTGCGCGCAAAGCAACGGATGACATAACAAGGATCTCCTGAAGGAAGAATTGGAGCCTTAATTATGGCCGCAGATTCCTCTTTTCGCAATCTGGCCTCCCCCAACGCCCCATTATCCACCGCTCCAGCGTGTGCACTACCCTTTCGAGCATGCAAGAGATTGTCTACATCGCAGATCCAATGTGCTCATGGTGTTGGGCAATGTCGCCTCATATCGATCAGCTTCAATCAGAGACCGACATCCCCGTGAGAGTGGTGATGGGCGGCCTCCACATTGGATCCGACGCCCCGTCGATGACGGATCAGCGGGTAGATCAGCTGTCAACCCACTGGAAGAAGCTGGCCGAGATGACGGATCAACCCTTTGACCCCAGTTCCCTCACAACTGAGGGTAGGTACGACACTCACACGGCTTCGACGGCTGTTGTGGCGATGCGAGAACTGAAGCCCGAGCTCGCCGTTGAGTTCTTGGCGAGGTGCCAACGGGCATTCTTTTCCGAGGGCGTCGATATCACCCAACGACACCAGGTTGCATCTCTTGCAGCCCCATTCGACATCGATCCACGGGGATTCGAGATATTGCTCGGCACTTCTGACATCGAGGAAGCCACACTCGCCGACTACGCCTGGGCAAACAGCATTGGGGCCACTTCGTTTCCGACCGTCATGTTCGCCACAGACAGCTGGGCCCGAGCAATAGCTGTTGGCTACACCAGCGTTGAAGACATGCTCAGACACGTTCAGGTTGCGCGGCAACGACTCGCAGGTGAACAGATATGAAACCTGCCGTCGAGATCGTCGAAGTAGGCGCAAGGGACGGGCTCCAGAACGAGCCTGTCGTTCTCACAACCGATCAGAAGGTGCAGATGCTGTCAGCGCTCGCAGACGCAGGCGTCCGGCGGGCCGAGGCGGTCAGTTTTGCTCACCCGAAACTAGTTCCTCAAATGGCCGACGCCGAGGCAGTCTTGGACATGCTCGATCTCGCCCCACCGTTTGAACCTATCGGCCTTGTCATGAACTGGAAGGGGTGGCTGCGAGCCAAGGCCACCCAACTCAAGCAGGTCAACTTCCCCGTTGCTACTTCGGCTACGTTCAATCTCAAGAACCAAGGAGCAACTACAGCAGACCTGCTCGCTGTGCTGAGTGACATCGTCGACGAGGCCAACGAACTCGGTATTGCGGTAGGGGCTGTCATCTCAACCGCATTTGGCTGCCCATTTGAGGGCGAAATCTCAGAGTCTCAGTTGATGGCGGTTGCTGAGCCTCTTGCAAGCCTTGGGTTGGTGGAGTTCGGCATTGCTGACACCATTGGTGTCGGCACCCCGTGGGACGTGACCCGCCGGACCCGGCTGCTGCGAGGCCTTTCTCCAGGTGCAACGCTAAGAGCGCATTTCCACAACACGCGCAATACCGGAATCGCCAACGCCTACGCTGCAATCGAGGCGGGGACCAACGTGCTCGACTCCTCCGTTGGAGGTATTGGCGGTTGTCCATTCGCTCCTAAAGCCACCGGCAACATCCCAACAGACGATCTTGTTTACATGTTGCATCGCGAAGGGATCGAGACAGGACTCAACCTCGGAAAGCTGATCGAGATTTCACAGTGGCTCGAACCAATTCTCCTGCACAAAACGCCAGCCCTGCTGCCGAGAGCCGGAGTCTTCCCACCTAGCGAATAACGAGGTCGGGGTGAGTCCTCACCCTCGGCCGAAGCTCAACGACCGCTCGAGCGAGATCGTCAAAGGCCGCGGCGAGGGATCCGCCTTCGTCAACTTCGTGTATCGGGCTGCCAGCGTCGGCTCCCTCGCGCAACTGGGTAGCCAACGGTAGTTGGCCTAACAATGGCACTCCCAATTCGTTGGCGAGGCTTTCTCCCCCACCAGACCCGAAGATCTCGTACTTTTTGCCATCGTCACCTTCGAACCACGACATGTTCTCGACAACGCCCATGACCTCTTGGTTGACCTCTTTGGCCATCAGCGCCGCCCGCCGAGCTACCTTCTGCGCTGTGGGTTGGGGTGTGGTAATCAGCAACATCTGAGCCCGCGGCATGAACTGGGAAAGAGAGATGGCCACATCCCCAGTTCCGGGAGGAGTGTCGACCAGTAAGAAATCAAGACTATCCCAGAAGACATCCTTGATGAACTGTTCCATAGCCTTGTGCAACATTGGGCCACGCCAGATCACTGCTTTGTCGGCTTCGACGAAGAAGTCCATTGACATAACCTTCACGCCATGAGCCTCGGGCGGGATAATCGACTCACCCAGCAGGACCGGAGCCGGACCAGCGTTCATCATGCCCGGGATCGAGAATCCCCAGACGTCGGCGTCCATCACACCAACTTTGTATCCCATACGCGAGAGCGCCACAGCAAGGTTTGCCGTCACCGACGACTTACCCACGCCACCTTTCCCTGAAGCTACTGAAATGACCCTCGTCTGGGATGATTGCTCAGCCACGCCAGTCCCAACCAGAGGCGGCATGAGTAGCGCCTTCTGATCTTCCTGCATTTCAACGAACTCAACGTTTGCCGTGCGCACACCCTTGAAGCCGTTGAGAGCAGTGGTGATATGTGCCTGCAAAATGTCATCGAGTGGATGCCCCACGAACGGGAGCTCGATAACCACGGAGGCCTTCCCTCGCTTGGTCATCTCAATATCTCCGATCATGCCGAGCTCGCCCAATGTCCGGTGAAGAATGGGGTACTCAATGTCTGAGAGCAACGCTGCAATGTCAGCCACGGCCATGTGAAAGGTCCCTTCGTTCTGAAGTATGGAGGCAAGCCTGAATATAGTGAGATCAAGGAGATGTGCTTGAGTGGACCTTGATGACCTAGATCGTTCGATCGGAGATCTAACAGCCGCGCTAGGTGATCCGACGCGTCGCGGTATTTACCTAGCGATTCGCGAGTCGGCATCACCCGTTACTGCACCGGAGATCGCAGCCCGATTCAACATCCATCCCAATGTTGCACGTCAAGTTGATCTCAAGTTCCCAACCCGAAGCCCCAACCTCCTGGCAGAACTACTTATCAAAATCATCAACGAACTCGACGGCTCCCACCCTGTTGCCGAGATTGCCGCAGCCGTCGGCGAGGATTTCGGAAGGGAGTTGGCCTCTCGATTCGCTCCCGAAGACGCTGAGTCAAAGAACGAAGCCATGATGGCCGTTGCAAAGGCTATGGGATCAATTGGCTTCGGCTCAGAAGCAGTTGGGACCACCATCTTGACCAGCCATTGCCCGTTCGGTGATGTGGCCTCCTCGAACCCAGCCATCATTTGTTCACTCGATCAAGGGATAGTGCGCGGCCTGTTCGGGGTCATGAACTCGAAAGCCGATCCTGTCCTCACCCCCGACGCTGCACACGCCAACTGTGTCACGACCACCGTCGACATTCAGCTCAGCGGCACTCGGTCGTAAATCGCCTTATCTATCCCGCTAAAGATCCATGTTCTTGAGGCGACGCGGGTCTCTACATGACGCCAAAAGGCGCCTAAGCTTGGGTTCCCAGAAACAACCCGAGGATTTGTATGTCTGACGCTTCACAACAGGTCTCCACGCCTCTTGGAGACCGAACCATCTACCGCCTTGACTCCGTAGGCAATACCGATTCAGTTCCATACTCAATAAAGGTGCTGTTGGAATCGGTTCTTCGGAACCAAGATGGGCATGTTTACACCCAGACCCACATCGACGCTTTAGCCCGCTATGACGCTACCAACGTTGGCGAAGAAGAGATTCCGTTCATGCCCGGTCGGGTGGTTCTGCAAGACTTCACTGGTGTCCCTGCAGTCGTCGACCTTGCCGCAATGCGGTCAGCGGTTGTTCGAATGACAGGCGACGAAGCTTCGGCTCAGAAGGTGAATCCGCTGGTGCCCTGCGACCTCGTGATTGACCACTCGGTCCAGGTCGATGCCTTTGCCTCGCCACTCGCTCTGAAGATCAACTCCCGACTCGAATTCGAACGAAACAACGAGCGCTACGAGTTCCTCAAATGGGGCCAAAACGCCTTCGACAACTTTCGGGTCGTGCCTCCGGCCACCGGCATCGTCCATCAAGTCAACCTTGAGTACCTGGCAAAGGTCTTGTGGGACAACGGGACAGATCTGTACCCCGATAGCTTGGTCGGCACCGACTCACATACCACCATGATCAACGGTCTTGGCGTAGTTGGGTGGGGTGTTGGGGGCATCGAAGCTGAGGCCGTAATGGTTGGTCAACCTGTCTACATGCTCATTCCTGAGGTTGTTGGCTTCGAGATGGTCGGTCGACTCTCAAATGGAGCCACCGCGACCGACGCTGTATTGCGCATCACCGAGATGCTCAGGGCACACGGCGTTGTTGGCAAGTTCGTCGAATTCTTCGGAGCTGGGTTAGCCGACATGCCTGAGGCAAACCGAGCAACAATTGCCAACATGGCTCCAGAGTACGGAGCCACCATGGGCTTCTTCCCCGTGGACGAACAAACCACCAAGTATCTCCGTCAGACCGGGCGCTCCGACGACCTCGTTGAAACCCTTGAGTGGTACTACAAGGAGCAGGGCCTGTGGCGAGACGACTCCATCGTCAAGACCTATACCTCTGTGCTGAGTCTTGATCTATCTGAAGTCGTCCCAGCACTTGCTGGCCCAAAGCGACCGCAGGATCGCATTGACCTTTCTGCCATGCAAGCCCAATGGAGGAAGGACCTCGATGAGACATTTCTCAGAGAACAAGACGCTCCATCAGCCGAAGTCACCTACGCAGGCGCAAACTTTACGCTCGGAGATGGCGACGTCGTAATAGCCGCTATAACGTCTTGCACGAATACGTCTAACCCAGACGTGATGATTGGCGCCGGACTTGTTGCCAAGAAGGCAGCAGCACTCGGACTCAATCGCAAACCGTGGGTGAAGACGTCACTCGCTCCGGGGTCCAAGGTCGTTGAAGACTATCTCATAGCAGCGGGCCTCCTTGTCGAGCTGGAATCTCTTGGGTTCCACATCGTTGGATTTGGTTGCACCACCTGTATCGGAAACTCTGGCCCTCTACCCCCCGAAATCGCGGCGGGGGTCGAAGAAGCCGACCTAGTCGCAGCGTCAGTCCTGTCGGGCAACCGGAACTTCGAGGGCCGCATCAGCCCACACGTGAAGGCGAACTATCTTGCCTCCCCTCCGCTCGTGGTCGCCTACGCGCTGGCCGGGACCGTCGACATCGATCTCACCACCCAGCCGCTCGGCACTGACACCCAAGGCAACGACGTGTTCTTGTCCGATATTTGGCCAACACAGGAAGAGATCGACGACTTGGTCTCCACTTCGGTCACAACTGAACAGTTCGATAAAGAATACGGCAATGTATTCACCGGCTCTGAGGAATGGCAGCAGGTTGAGACATCGGATTCAGCTCTTTACCCGTGGAGCGATGTCAGTACGTACATCCAAGAACCTCCATTCTTCGCCAATCTCACGACCGAGGTATCTCCTATCACTCCGATCATTGGAGCCCGGGTTCTCGTCAAAGTGGGCGACTCAGTAACAACCGATCACATCAGCCCGGCCGGCGCTATCGCTATTGATTCGCCAGCTGGCGAATACCTCCAAGGGAATCAGATCCCAAAGAACAGCTTCAACTCCTACGGCTCGCGACGCGGAAACGACCGGGTAATGACCCGTGGAACCTTCGCCAACATCAGACTCCGAAACCAACTGGCTCCTGGAACTGAAGGAGGTTGGACAACCGACTTCACCGACGGCGTGGTTAAGAGCATCTATGAAGCATCCTTGAGCTACGCAGCTCTCGACACTCCTCTAGTCGTGCTTGCTGGGAACGACTACGGCATGGGTTCATCCCGCGACTGGGCAGCCAAGGGAACCTACCTGCTTGGCGTCCGGGCAGTTATTGCCGAGAGTTTCGAGCGGATCCATCGTTCCAACCTCATCGGTATGGGAGTGCTACCGCTGACCTATCTTGATGGCGAGACAGCTGAGACTCTGAGCTTC
>CAXMSI010000039.1:0-12196 GCA_964196085.1 uncultured Acidimicrobiia bacterium
TCGATACATATCGTCGAGAACGGATCGAGCCCCTGGGTAGGCAGCGAGGCCTTGGAGTTCTTGGCGTGCGTCCTCCACTGCGAGGAACATGGCGGTCCCTGGCGGGCCTTCTGCCCGGTACAGCGCATCAAGGAGCGTGAATCCTCCCGGTACAGCCTCGCTCTGGTCGCTGAACCAGGCAGGATTGAGCGGGCGAGTCTCTTCGAAGTCTGAGGACACCAAATGGACACACTCGTGAAGGGCAGAAGCAAGAGCAACTTCAGAAGGGGTGACGGGCGCTCGGCGTGCATAAGCTGCCTGGAAGATGGCTGGGTCGGGCGGAAGAATCTCCGTGAGTATGGACCGATCTGTGCGAGCGCGAGACATAAGTTTCCATTCTCTCACACGTGTCAAGTAACCAAACGCACGGATGTGACCAGATTATTGCGCACGAGTGTTCTTCCCCAGAGCCTCGCACCAGAGGTCGATGCCGGTCTTCCTCATGGGATGGAGGCTTACTTGAGGATTGTGATGTCCGTGTAGCCCAACGCTGCCAGAAAGTCGGTCAGGACGTTCACTGCCGAGGTTTGCGCTTCCTCGAGAATGCCAGCATCCAAAACCTGCTGCAGCAGTATCTCGTCGGCGGCTCTTCGGGCTTCCGTTTCTAGCTGCGGGTCCCCTTTGGTGAAGAGGCCAGTATCGCGGTCGTATACGTGAGTCGCCTCGTTGTCGACTGCTACATATTGGATGTCAGCGTCGGGGAGTTTGACCGTAATGGTTCCTGAGACCGGGTCGGATTGGATGTCAGACGGCTCAAGTTCAGTGAGATCGATTCCAGCACCGATCCTGGCCACGGCGAAGAGAGAAACCCTGTCGCCAGTTGCGAAGGTGAGCCACCCTTGGTCAGTACCCTTTTCTAGCGTCACGTAGGCGACCTGTTCCACCGTTGTCAGCCGAGCGAGGTCGCGGAGCGTTTCGATGGCCACAGTGTTCGCTACGGTGTATTGGGTTGTGGGCGGGATGACTGTCTCGATGAGATCTCTGGCAGTGGACTGGACCCGGGATCCAAGGAACGCAACCCCTGCTATTCCGGCCAGGACTGTGACTGCGAAGAGTGTCAGCAAGACGGTGGGCCATCGCCGCGACGAGTTTGATGTGTTGGAGCTTGTCATGGCACGCATGATAACTCTCAAGAGATACACACCGCGAGTAACATCAGTGGCACATCAGATGGAGGACGCATGGGCTTTGAGACATTGAAGCAACTAGAGGGTCAAGACGTCGGAACGAGCGACTGGCTGCTCGTCGATCAGGACCGTGTGAATGCCTTTGCCGATGCCACTCTTGATCATCAGTGGATCCATATCGACCCGGCCAAAGCAGCCAGTGGCCCTTTTGGCGGTACCATTGCCCATGGGTTCTTGACTGTTTCGCTCCTTCCGTTTCTTGGGGCCCAGGTTGAGGTTCCGCTGGACGACTTAAAGATGGCCCTGAACTACGGAATGGATAAGCTTCGATTTCCCAGCCCAGTGCTCGTTGGATCGAACGTTCGAGTACACCGCAAAGTACTCGAAGTTACCGATGTTGGGCACGGGGGCGTCCAGGTAAAGAACCTCATGAGCATTGAGGTTGAGGGGCAGGAGAAACCCGCCTGCGTTGCCGAGACCTTGAGCCGATACTACTTCTAGGACTCCGACAAGATGCAGCGAGATATCGTTCCTGATCCAGGCAGGCGACAGCTTTTCAGGACGGTACTGGCTCTCGTTGGTATTGGGGCTGGGGCGTTGATCACCAAGGCGGTGCGTCGGACTGGCACAACTGAACTGGGGCCTCTTGAGCCACTGGCTGGCTCGACCAGTAGCACGACTGCGACGCAGCCAGGTGTGTCCGTCGCCACCGAGCGGGCTGATTCGGGCGGGATGACGACCCCGCCGACATCATCGACCTCCACGCTGCCCAACTCCACTACGACGACCTCCACAACGCCAGCAACAACTACAACAACGACTACGACCACCTCAACAACAGCGCCACCTCCTGGCGAAACCTTGGCGGTAACGGTGTTTTGCCGGGACGCCTGGGGGGCAACGGCTGCCCAACCAGGCTTTGAGAGCCATTCAGTATCTCGTCTCACTGTGCACCACACAGCTCGAAAACTCAACGACCCGAGGGACGGACCTGGAGCGATCAGAGGTCACCAACGCTTCCACATTGAAGACAGGGGCTGGCCAGACCTGGCGTACCATTACATCGTGTCCACGGATGGAAACGCTTTCGAAGGTCGACCTGAGGAGTACCGAGGAGACACCGGTACTTCCTACGACCCCTCTGGACACTTCCTTGTGTGCCTCGAGGGCGATTTTGACCAGCAATCCCCAACAGAGACTCAGATCGATACGGTTTCTCGCTTGCTGGCGTACGCCGCGAGCAAGTACAACGTAGCAACAGCAACCTTGGGTGGACACAGGGACTACGCGGGCACCTCATGCCCTGGCGACGCCGCCTATTCCTTGATCACCGACGGGTTGCTAGCAGCGCGGATAGATGCGTACGTCGAGGCCGGGACGATGGAAAGGTTGCTGTCATGTGGACCGGAAGCAACAGCAGCAGTGGAGGCGATTGAAGCATGAGATTCTCAGATAATGAACCAGGTGCGTACCGAGACCGCTTCGTACGCCCTGACCTGTCGCTGGTCTACCTTGACGGTAATTCGCTCGGCAGGATGCCGGTGGCTTCTGCGAAGCTTGCCACTGAGTTACAAGAGCGCTGGGCAGATCGTCTCATTCGTGGCTGGAACGATGGTTGGGCTGGGCTGCCGCTGACTATTGGAGAGAAGGTTGGTCAAGTCATCGGAGTTCCCAGCGGCTCTACGGTGATTGCCGATTCAACCTCCGTGAATCTCTTCAAACTCGGGCGAGCTGCCTTGGTTCGCCAGGCCGGTCGATCCCGGATAATCACCGATGACCTTAATTTCCCGTCCGACCGCTACCTGCTGACCCAACTCGCTGCTCGGGAACATACTTTGGAGATCATTCGCTCACAGGACGGCGAAGGGCCAGCCGAGGCAATCATCCACGCCCTCGATGATTCGGTCGCCCTTGTATCGCTCTCAGCAACCGCCTACCACTCAGGCTATACGTACGACGTGAAGAGGATCACCGACGCATGCCATGCCGTTGGGGCGATGGTTTTGTGGGACCTGTCTCACACGGCTGGTTCAGTGCCTGTGGATCTCACCGATGCTGATTTGGCAGTTGGATGTTGCTATAAACACCTCAACGGGGGACCGGGCGCGCCTGCGTTTCTCTACGTGAGGCCCGATCTTATCGAAGAGCTCGAGAACCCAGTGCAAGGATGGATGGGTCACGCAGATACCTTCTCATTCAGTCCGGAGTTCGCTGCTAATCAGACCATCAAGAAGTTTCTCACTGGAACGCCACCGGTTTTTTCAATGGCACTCGTCGAACCAGGCCTCGATCTCCATCTGGAGGTCGGGTCAGAGTGGGTCAGATGGGCTTCTCTTCAGCTCACGGACCGTTTCATTGAGGGCTTTGACGACGCTCTTGCTTCTCTCGGTTTTGACCTTCAGTCTCCACGGGAACGAGATCGCAGAGGTTCACACATAACGCTGGGGCATCCCAACGGCCTAGCGATTGACCAGGCCCTGATCCATGATCACAACATCATTCCCGACTTCAGGCCCCCCACCGGTATCCGCTTCGGCTTCGCTGCGCTCTACAACACCGTCCCGGATGTTGATGCTGCAATAGAGGCCCTCCAACACATTGTGACCAGCCGTTCATGGGAAAAGTATGTCGGCACAGCCCAAGAGGTCACGTAGCTGGCATGTCAGGTCCGGCGCACGGCGACGCTAACCACTTGGTGGCTGTGCTCCTGGCTGTCGTTAGGCCTCGACTGAATCGCTGAGGCCTGTGACCGCTCTACACTCTCACATCATGTCTTTCTACGACCTCACCACGCTTCCTAACGGCTTGCGCATCATCACCGAACAAATGCCAGGAATTCGCTCAGCTGCCATTGGCTGTTGGGTAGACACTGGGACCCGAGACGAGCGACCCAACGAGGAGGGTGCCAGCCACTTCCTTGAGCATCTACTGTTCAAGGGCTCTGAGGATATGAGTGCGCGTCACATTTCTGAGGCGCTCGATGCTGTGGGTGCCCAATACAACGCATTCACCTCTAAGGAGTACACCTGCTACTGGACCCGGCTTCTCGACGAGAACCTCGGAATGGGCCTTGAGATTCTTGGTGAAATGTTACAGAAACCCGCGTTTCGTCAATCAGAGATTGACTCAGAACGACACGTGGTCATCGAAGAGATCAATATGAATGAGGACGAACCCGACGACGTGGTGTTCGAGACGTTCACCCAGCTGATGTACGCCAGCCACCCGCTTGAGCGCCCAATTCTAGGTGCAAGAGAGTCAATCCTCGGCATGACCCGTGACGACATTGACGGGTATTGGGCTCGGCGATACAACGCAGGGTCGGTCGTGATTTCCATAGTGTCTTCCTTTCCACACGAGCAGGTCGTTGCCGAGGTGAGAGGTCAGTTCGGAGACTGGCATTCGGGTGAGGTCGATCACGAACTCACAGGTTTGACGTTGGTGTCTGCAGCAAAGGCAGTACACAAAGACACCGAGCAAGCCCATATAGTCCTGGGCGGCGAACTGTTTGCTCGGGGACATGACGACCGTTGGGCGTTCGAGATCCTCACCCACATATTGGGTTCTGGCATGTCTTCACGACTCTTTCGGACTATCAGAGAAGAACGCGGGCTTGCCTACTCCGTCTACTCATTCGGCTCTCCAGCAGCTGATGTGGGCTCATGGGGTGTGTACGCCGGAACGTCGACGAAACACCTTGATGAAGTCCTCAGTCTCATCAATGCAGAAATCGATAAAATGATGGCAGATGGAATCACCGAAGAAGAACTCGCCCGGGCCAAGGGCGGTGTGCGGGGAGCAGTTGCACTGTCGATGGAAGATGCGAACTCTCGCATGATGCGGTTGGGTAGGCAACTGCTCACAGGGTCTGAGTTGCTATCGACTGGCGAACGAATGGAGCGAGTCGACGCCGTGACCTGCGATGATGTACTCATGGTTGCTCGTAAAGTGTTCAGCGGACCTCGGGTAATAGCCTGTGTTGGGCCGTTCCAAACTTCCGATTTAGAGAAGTACCTGCCGTGATCAAGGTCGGCGTCTCCGGTGCGGGAGGCCAGATGGGACGAACCGTCATCAGCGCCGTTCATGCTGCTCCCGGGCTCGAGGTTTCAGGCCTATTCGACCCTGGATGCGTTGGCGAAGTAATCGACGGCCTCATATGTGGCGCAGACTATGAAGCCATCGCTAGCTCAGATGTAGTTGTCGAGTTCACTCGTCCCGATGTGGTCATGGAGAATCTTGCTCAATGGCACGAACTGGGCCTCAACGTTGTTGTTGGCACCAGTGGCTTCGATGACGGCAGGCTTGCCGATCTTCGTGAGTCATGGTCGGGCAAGGGGCGCTGCCTCGTGGTACCCAATTTCTCGATTGGTGCCCTGTTAATGATGCGGTTCGCCGAACAAGCAGCCGATCATTACCAGGCCGTCGAAATCATCGAGTCGCATCACGACAACAAGGCCGACGCTCCGTCGGGCACCGCTATAGCCACCGCTGACAGGATCAACGGACGGTCAGCGCAGCAGCGTGCAGTCGAGTCAGAAGAGCTCCACCCAGGAGCCTTGGGTGCCACGGTTTCTGGAACCAGGATCCACTCGGTTCGGCTGCCTGGCTTGCTAGCCCACCAAGAGGTGTTGCTGGGCAACCCTGGCGAGCTCCTCACAATCCGCCACGATTCGACCAGCCGAGAGAGCTTTATGCCGGGGGTCCTGTTGGCAATTAGATCTGTCGCCAGCCTTCCGCAAGGCGTATCGCTTGGTTTAGAGCACGTGCTCTAAACCTCACCAATAAAAACACAAGCTACAAGCCACCCCTTGGCGGTAGGCCGGTCTGCTGCTGGTTACTCTTCTGTCACTGTTACTGAAGAGATCATTACGTCTTCAACTGGGCGCTCGCCAGCAACTTTTGTCGATGCAATTGAGTCCACTGCATCTAGGCCTTCTGTTACCTGGCCGAAGATCGTGTAGGAGTGGGGGAGTCCGGCATCGTTGTGGCAGATGAAGAACTGGGATCCGTTGGTGTTCGGCCCAGCGTTCGCCATGGCCAAGGTTCCACGAGAGTACGACCCAGCTCCGTCTGTTTCGTCACGGAACTTGTAGCCAGGTCCGCCGCGGCCAGTGCCTGTCGGGTCACCACCCTGAATCATGAAGCCTGAGATCACTCGGTGGAAGATGACGCCATCGTAGAAGCCATCACGGGCGAGGAACACGAAATTGTTGACAGCTAGAGGAGAGCTAGCTGCGTCCAGCGCTACGGCGATGTCGCCATGATTTGTGTGCAAGGTCGCTGCGTAGGCCTTTGAGGCATCGATAGAGAACTCGGGTTGGCTGTCGTACTGAGTCATGAAAGGGTCTTTCTGGATTGCGTTTTCGCGCAGAGTCTAGAACAAGGAAAATCCCAACGAAGGGCCTCTAGAAAAGCGCTGATGCCAAACGGCGTCTGAACGGCCCGACAAGCGGATGCTCTGCACCCATCAGGTTGAACAGCTGAAGCATCGCCTCCCGTGCACCGTCAGAGTGGTCGTTCTTCTTTTGAACCACTGAGAGAAGTTGTTCTAGTGCCCCCTCGTATTGTCCCGCCGCTGCTGCTGCTCTCGACAGGGCTATCCGTGCTTCGTCGTCAGAGGGATCAGTCTGCAGTCGAGCCTGAAGCGACGGAATGTCACCAAGATCTTCTGACATCAGCGCAACAACTGCCTTGAGCTGGGCGACGTCGGGTGTGTCGGGCAGTGAGTCAAGGAGTTCTATCGCTTCATCGTTGCGTTCGGCGTCGATGAGAATACCCGCGAGCAGTAGCCCGGCCTCGGTGTTGCTGGGTTCCTCAGCGAGGACCGCCCTCAACTCTGTCTCAGCCTCCGCGTCGTGGCCGGCATCCAACAGAAGCTCGATTTGGGCGAAGGGGGAGTCCTGCTCTGCGCCAGCGCCTATACCGACCTGAGCATGCTTGGCGATGAAGGCATCGAGCTGAGCCTGCGGGATGGCACCGCTGAAGGTGTCAACTGGCTGGCCGCCGACAAACGCCGCTACAAACGGGATACCTTGAACGCCCATCTGCTGAGCGAGAGCTTGGTTCGAGTCTACGTCCACCTTCACCAACTCAAACCCACCAGCGTACTGTTCCGCGGCCTTCTCAAGCATGGGACCGAGGGTGCGGCAAGGGCCGCACCATTCCGCCCAAAAGTCCACGATGACGGGAACCGCGTGCGAGCGCTGGATAACCTCGACTTCGAACTCATTCGTGTTGACGTCTTTGACGTGCGCAGCTGTTGCCATGTTGCTCCTTGACTCGTACCTAGAGGTTAGAGGGAACCGCGGGGTTCCGAGAAAGGGGTATCCTGTTGCCCAGATGAATTCGATACCAGCACCACAGGCCCCTTACGGCCGGACCCTTACTGCCATGGTCACGCCGTTCCATGAAGACGGCCAGATCAACTTTGAAAGGCTGGATCGGCTCTGTCGGCACCTTATAGCCAACGGGTCTAATGGCTTAGTTGTTACAGGCACGACGGGCGAGTCTCCAACTCTCAGCTCCCTAGAGACAGTGGCGGTTTGGCGTGCTGCCATCGATGCCGTTGGGTCGAAGGTGACCATCATTGCCGGCACCGGGACCAACGATACCGCTCACACCATTGAGATGAGCGTCGCCGCTGCCGAGCAAGGAGTGGATGCTGTGCTGGTGGTAAATCCGTATTACAACAAGCCCGATCAACGTGGGTTGTATGCCCACTTCACTGCCGTGGCCGACGCCTCCAAGGTGCCGGTAATCCTCTATAACATCCCCGGAAGATCCGCTTGTAGGCTTGAAGTAGACACGCTGGTGCGCCTTGCCGACCATCCAAACATCGTTGGCAACAAAGACGCGGTAGACGACATTGCCTTCTCGAGAGAGGCTTTGGCTGCCCAGCCTGAGGGATTCGCCGTCTACTCGGGGTCTGACGACTTGACCGTAGAACTAATGGCTGCCGGTGCAGTTGGGGTGATCTCAGTAGCCTCTCATCTGGTGGGCAACCAAATTGCCAAGATGGTTTCGGCCGCCGCTGGTGGAGACTTCGATACAGCCCGCTCATTGCACGCAATGCTGTTACCGGTTATGCAAGCGTGCTTTGCCGAACCTAGCCCGCAGCCGCTCAAGGGTGCGCTGACGCATTTCTGGGAACCGGTTGGCATCCCACGATTGCCTCTCGTAGCCGCGGAGCCTGGCACAATCGAACTGCTCGTGAACGAAGTTGAAAAGGTGGTAGGCCTATGAGTGTAAGCGTGACGTTCCTTGGAGGCCTGGGTGAGATTGGGCGCAACTGTGCTGCCATTGAAGTCGCAGGCAAGATCGCCCTCATCGACTGCGGGTTGATGTTCCCCGAGGCTGATATGCCCGGTATCGACCTCATATTCCCGGACTGGTCGTGGATCTTCAAGCGAAAAAAGGATGTCGTGTGCGTGGTCCTGACTCACGGACACGAAGACCACGTGGGATCGCTCGGATACTTCCTCCGAGAGTGCAATGTCCCGGTGTACGGAACGAAACTGACAGTGGAGATTGCCAAGCGGCGAGTAGAAGAGCTCGGCGTCGGAGCGAAATTTCATAAAGTTGATGATCTCGACTGGGTGGAAGCCGGTCCGTTTAAGTTCCAATTTGTCCCTGTTTCACACTCGATCCCGGATGGCTCTGCTATTGCCTTTGACACCCCAGAAGGGATTGTCATCCACTCAGGCGACTTCAAACTCGATCCCACTCCAGTTGA
The DNA here is from genome assembly GCA_964196085.1 of uncultured Acidimicrobiia bacterium. Classification (GTDB taxonomy): domain Bacteria; phylum Actinomycetota; class Acidimicrobiia; order Spongiisociales; family JAENVV01; genus CAXMPE01. The sequence continues at coordinate 8,899 of CAXMSI010000039.1, forward strand.
CGGTAGGGCTACTGACCTGCCAACGCTTGCTGAGTTGGGGAACCGCGGCGTGCGCCTACTTCTGTCAGACAGCACCAATGCTGAACGACCAGGTTTTGTGGCCTCGGAGACTTCGCTGGCAACTGAGATCAATGACATCATCAACCGGGCCGAGGGCCGCGTGGTAGCAGCATGTTTCGCTTCTCACGTCCATCGAGTCCAGCAGCTTGCCGATGCTGCCATTGCTAACGGTCGGACCATCGCATTCCAGGGAAGGTCCATGTTCCGTATCAGCGAGATCGCTCAGTCACTGGGCTTGCTGAAGATACCTGACAGCTCGATTGTTGAGATTGAAGAGTTGTTACGGCTGCCCGAAAAGCACCAAATGCTCATCATGACTGGATCTCAAGGAGAACCGTTCGCAGCGTTGTCGCTCATGGCAGGCGGTCGCCACCGGTCCGTTGATCTCAGCGCCGACGACACGATCCTGATTTCAGCAACACCCATCCCAGGCAATGAGAAGGCAGTCTCTCGCGTGATCAACAACCTTCACCGTTCTGGTGCCAAGGTCTATCACGGTCGCAATCGCCATCTTCATGTTTCGGGGCATGGTGCTGAGGACGAACTCAAGACGTTCCTCAATGTCATCCGACCGCAGGCACTTGTTCCGGTGCATGGTGAATATCGACATCTCAGGGCTCACGAGGCTCTCGGCAAACAAATGCGTGTCCCCCATATCCAAGTTTGTGAAGACGGTGATCGAATTGAGCTCAAGGGAAACAAGACGATTCACCACCCACGAGATCAGAAAGCGCCCTACATCTACTTCGACGGAGGTGCTGACGTGACGAGGTCCGTCATGAAGGAGCGTGGCGCCCTCGCTGAGGACGGGGTGCTTGTTATCACCGTCGCCGTCAACATGAAAACTTCTCGTGTGACTATGGGGCCAGACATCGACGCAAAGGGTGTCTCGGGAGACTCTGATGAGATGCGTGATGCAGTGGCGGCTGCTGTTCAGCAGGCGATCGAAGGCATCGGTAACGCGCCGACTGTCAAGCGCATCCATGAGCTCACTCGGCAGGCAGCCAGGGTCGCGATCAAACCGCACACGAAAACTCGCCCAGTGCTGATTCCAACCGTTCTCGAAGTCTGAAGTCTGCATCCCGTCGCCCGGGAAACTGCGCGCGGTGCGCGCGAAAAAAACCGCGGTGAGTCGTTGCCCCTTTGACGACAGCTGGGTATCATCCTCATCAATGACAACCAAGACACCCACCCGCCGTGGGGCAAACGGGGCGAGGCGGGTGTCTACCAAAACACCTACCGGTCTCCGAGGCTCGCTGGCTTCATTTAGAGACCGACTTCGACACCGCCTAGGCCGTCAAACTGACGACGTCTGGGGCGTTGTCTTATGCGTGACAGCTGGGCTCATGGCTCTGTCATTCGTCGGACAGGCCGGGCCGGTTGGTCGAGCAATTGAGACCGTACTGAACGTCAGCTTCGGCCTTTGGGCATTTCTGCTGCCAGTGATGTTTGCTTCATTCGGGGTGTCGCTTATCGTCGGTCGGCCGCGCAAGGATCATGTCCGTTCTGCTCTCGGCATTTCGGTAGCATTCATCGGGTCCCAGGCGTTCCTTCACCTTCTTACCGGACCAGTGTCCCTGTTCGATCTTATGGCCCGCCGTGAGATCACCGCAGCAAGCCCAAAGACTTTGGAGTCCGTGTTGGAGGCCGGGGGAGGGGCCGTGGGAGCACTCATTTCATTCCCACTCGAGCGGTCCATTGGGTTCTGGGGTGCATTCATCGTTCTCGCAGCGCTGGTCATCACCGGGGTCCTTGTTGCAACCCAGACCACGGTGAGGGAGTTCTTTGTCGGCCTTGGGGATATTGGAACGGCTGTTTCTCGCTGGACGCAACGAACGCAGGTCACCATCCCCAAGCGGCACAGTTCTCAACGTCCAGTCATTGTGACACAGTCGCCATTGGCTGATCAGGGGCCGAGACACAAGGCGCCCCGAAAGAAGACCCGCCCCGAGAAGGTTCGTCCCGAAAAGAAGCGAGAGGTAGCGACAGTTGCAAAGGCGGTTACTCAAGCGATGCCCCTCGATGACAGGTCGTATGTGCTCCCGCCGCTATCGCTGCTTTCGAAGGGCAGCAACGTCGAGCACAACCGCCGATCTCTAGAGCTGACCGCCGAGGCAATCGAAGACACGCTGGCTCAGTTTGGTGTCGACGCCAAACTGACCAAGATTGTCCCTGGGCCAACCGTGACTCGCTATGAAATCGAGTTGGAGCCGGGAGTGAAAGTCAACAGGGTGACGAGTCTGTCCAACGATATTGCCTATGCTCTGGCCACCCCAGATCTTCGGCTCTTGGCGCCGATCCCGGGCAAGTCTGCTATCGGCATTGAAGTGCCCAACGTGAAGCGACAGCTGGTGAACTTGGGAGACGTGCTGGACTCAGATATTGCGACTAATGACACCCATCCGCTTTCCGTAGCACTGGGTATCGACATCTCTGGCACCCCAATGATGTTGAACCTGTCGCAGCTTCCCCACGTTCTCATTGCGGGAGCTACTGGTGCTGGAAAGTCGTCGTGCATCAACTCCCTCGTGACCTCAATCTTGATGCGCACGCACCCTGACGATGTGAAGATGATCATGGTCGACCCCAAGCGCGTCGAGCTTGGCCAGTACAACGGTGTTCCTCATCTTCTCATGCGGGTCATCACTAATCCTCGCAAGGCAACCGACGCTCTGAAGTGGGCCGTCGGTGAAATGGACCGCCGGTACGACCAACTTGCAGAAGCCGGCGTTCGTGATATTGATGGATATCGAACCAAGCTTGAGGCTGGAGAACTCGACGAAGAAAGCTTTGATCGATTCCCTTATTTGGTAATTCTGATAGACGAGCTCAACGACCTAATGATGGTGGCTGGGCGAGAAGTCGAAGATGCCATCGTGCGGATCGCTCAGATGGCGAGAGCAGTTGGGATCCACCTTGTGCTCGCCACGCAGCGCCCATCGGTCAACGTCATCACGGGTGTGATCAAAGCGAACATTCCCTCGAGGCTTGCTTTTTCAGTCTCATCGGCAACAGACAGCCGGGTGATCCTTGACTCAATCGGTGCCGAGAAACTGATCGGCATGGGAGATATGCTGGTGGTAACGGCACGCGATCCCCGCCCAAACCGCATCCAAGGCGCCTGGGTGGAGGAGTCAGAAATCGAATCAGTAGTCAATTGGGTTACCGAGCAGAAGAAGGTGCAATACCAAGACACCGTTGTCGAAGCATCAACACAAGCCCAAGCAGCACGGGCAGC
>CAXMSI010000040.1:0-10766 GCA_964196085.1 uncultured Acidimicrobiia bacterium
CGACGGTCCCTCGCAATTTCGCCCCGCCAACGATGAGTCCGAGCAGCCCGAGGAGCAGCACCATGCCCAAACTCAACCCAACGAGAAGGCTTATCACAACACCGCCCAACCCACCCAAACCTGCAAAAAGCAACTGCCGAAGGCGATAGGCTCCAACCCTCAGAGAAGCGTCGATATGACCCATCAGCCCTGCCTGACGGAGCCGCAGCGCCGTGGCATCCTCCGATTCGGCGTCAATCAACGAACTAAGTCCCTTTGCAAGAGATTCGACCATTGGCAAGAAGACCCGGAGGCCGGTCGGTCCTCCATGGACAACAACCTGATTCCCAACCCTTAAACCGAGTCTGGACCGAGCGTCGGGCGAATACGCTCCAACCCGACTTGTGAGGGATTTGGCCGGCTTCAACCCCATCCAGGCAACCGCTGCGGCCGCCACCCCACTCGCCACCGACCCGAGAACGATCGTAGGGCTCATGTCACCACCCCGATCACCCGGTCTTCAATTGGCTCCTTGGAGAGCCGCCCAACAATCCAGATTCCACCACCGGACAGGCATGCTGCTCCAAGAATGACCATCAACCCGGAGCTCGAGGAGTAGAAGTCTCTGAACTCTCCGGGTCGAGCAGTTAATGCCACTAGAACAAACCAAGGCAGCACGAACACCGCTCGTGCGTTGATCTTTTGTTCCAACGCCTCGGACTTGATCTCCTCGGCCACTCGTAAGTCGGTGGTTGTTGCGATCGCTACGTCCTCAAGAATCGAAGGTACCGATGTCCCACCACGTTCGTAGGCAACTCTGACAATTTCAATCACCCGGTCTGAGAGTGGGTCAGCGAGCCGTTCTCGAATGCTCTCAAGAGCCGGTACCACCCCGAACATGGCAGCTCTGCGAGGATAATCTTCGAACACCGCCTGCAAGGGACCGGGACCGCTATTGGCCAGTTCCTGAAGCGCCCGCGTTAAGGACATTCCTGCCTTAAGCGAAGCCACCAAACTTCTGAGGGCGTCGGGCCAGGCCGCCACAATCTCCTGCCTGACTTTGATTCGACGCCGGGCGAAGTACACCCGAGGCAGGGCAGCAAGAGCGGCAGCCGGCGGAAGCGAGATCGCCACAATCCCAGTCAGAGAAAACACGATGAGGAACGAGACGAGTCCGGCGCCAATGCTCCAACCAACGAATTGTGCGACAGTAACGTCGATCCCTGCTTGGTTGATCCACGATTGACGGTCTCGCCCTACCTTCACCGGCTCCGAACCGATCCTTTTACCCCCTAGGCCGAGAACCCTCGCAAGGACGACAACTGCAGCAAAACCAGTAGCCAAAGACGCGATCAAACTCATATTCGTGATCTCCCAGCAAGGACATCTGCCACCGACAGGTCGGGAACGTCACGCTCGAGCCTCTCAACCAAGCCCGTATGGGGCAGGGCCCCAGTCCAGACCAGGTCCCCACCATCCGGCCGATGGAAAATTTGCTCCGTCGAGAACCCATCCCCCAAAGAAGGGACAACCGCAACTACCTCCTCAACCCTCCGCAGAAGGTGCCCATCGGGGAGGCTCTTGCGCGAAAGGTGAATCACTATGTCAATGCAGTCAGCAAACACCCGCTGGACAACTGACTCTGTCACATTCTCCCCCGCCATGAGGGCCGCATTGACTAGGGCATTCAGAGCGTCCTTCGCTGAGTTGGCGTGGACCGTGCCCGAGAACCCACACCCAGCGTTCACCGCTCGCGTGAGTTCGAATGCCTCGCCACCCCGCACTTCTCCCACCACGATGCGATCGGGTCGCATTGCGAGGATCATCTTCACGAGGGACCGCAGAGTGATCTCCCCCGAGCCGTCTAGAGCACCAGGTCGCGCTTCGTAATAGGAGCCATGGACCAAGGACACATTGAGTTCTCGTACTTCTTCACATGCCCGAATACAAAGGGTCGGAGGAGTAGCGTCGAGCAAGGCGCTCAACATTGAGGCTTTCCCCGCACCAGGCGGCCCCGAAACAATCAGGCTGGCGTCACTACGACTAAGCATGCGCATGAAAGACGCAGCCGATTCCCCCAACGAACCGAGGTCAACCAACGACCCCAAGGTCTGCCGTCGTAGGGAGTATTTCCTGATGGTCGCCGACAGCTGATCAGCTATTGGAGGGATCACAGCTGACAACCTCCCGGAACCGTCCAAGACCCGAGCTTGAACAATTGGGTTGGCGGTATCGAGATGACGATCTGTCGCCGAAAGTAGCCTTGTTACGACATGACGGTTCTCTTCTTCTGTTGTGGGGGCAGTCAGCGTCTTGAGTTGTCCAGATCCGTCGATGTAGCGGACGGCTGCACCCTCAAAGAAGATCTCCTCGACATCCATCCTTGCCAGCAGGTCGGTCACTGGGCCGAACTCGACGATCGAGCGAATCACCCTTGATTGCATGTCTGTAGGGTCACTCAATGGCCTGGCACTGCCCACATTCGCTCGCCGCTGGTAGCCAGCCACTGCATCAGCGGCCGCTTGGTCAGCTCCATCGGAGTCAACGTCTGGGTCCACCTTTCTCTCTTCCAAAAGAGCCAAGGCAGCCTTTCTGATCTGTTCGTAAGCCGAGGGCATTACGCCACTTCCCTGAACACAGTTAGTTGTGCAAGGGCCTTGAGAAAACGACCCCTCTTGACCAAGGAGCCTTGCCAAGCAGCGTGCAGCACAGCCTGATCTTCAGCGAGAAACGAGATCGAGGCTGGCTTCAGAGCTTGCACCGCCTCGTCGAAACTCTCACCTCGTTTGTACAACGACTTGGGCGCTCGATTGAACACCACGTGCAATTTGCCCGGGAGCGCATCAGCCTGCAACGCAGCCCACTCAATGAGACGGGTGACACCCAACGGGGTCGGGACTGTCACAACAACAACATCGGAGGAGAGCTTCATGACCTGCCGTCTCAATTGTTGTGTCGGGCGGTCGATCGCTGCGATGAAGGCAGGTATGTTCGCCACAACGTCTCGGCTCCGGAGCAACGTATGGATCAACATGATGACCTCATCTGGCCGCATCCCATCCCAGTCGGTGGAAGCCACAACTCCGGGGATGATGCTCAGTCGGCTCGACACTTGCACTATCTGCTCGTCAAGGGTCATTGGGGCATGCCGGTGCGCGTCGAGTGCCGACCGCAGGTTCGGCTGCAGCGGCATACTCAGGCGTTGGGCAACTGAGGGAAACAAGACGTCGAGATCTACCAAGGTTCGGGGGGAGTTGCCAAGCTGAGCCAGTCCAATCGCCACCTCAGTCGCTCCGACTCCTCCAGAGACGCCCGTAACCACTGCCAGCTCACCCATCGGTTCATCCGAAGCGCCTGCATCTGGTGCTGTAACGACAGCAGTGGGCGGGGTCGGAACCGTGGCTACATTCTTCGCCAACTCGAGAAGTTGTTCTGGCTCGAGGTCTGCGGCTGCAACATCTTCAATCCCCAGGGCGCCAAGGAAATCAGTCGCCGTTTGTCTCTCGAAGGGCTCGAACACGCCAACAACTGCTTTGTCCTGTGCTCGCAGAACAGAGACCAGTCGTGCAGACAGAAACGACGCCGTGTCATCAGCGAAAAGCACGTCATAGTCCTGTTCAACTGCATCTCTCTCGGACATGACGCGCACTCGAACCAGAGCGCCGCCGTGGTCCGTCGTGAAGCGATGGAGAGCGTCTGCCCACCCCCGTGCGGATACCGCTAGCGCTAATCGCAGCTCAGACATCAGTCTCGTCGTCTCTTCCCACGACCGACAACAGGCTTGCAGGCTCGGCACCGGTCGATCGGACCAGGCTGACCCCGCCCTCGTCGAGAGCCTTTGCCAGAATCAAGGCTGTCTCAGCATCAATGGCTACTGTGACATGGAACCCCGAGGCACCGATCCCGCGATCATCCACCGACGGAACCGCGATCACTTCCAGGTCCAGCGCTAGATAGCGTGCAACCCCATCAATGGCCTGAATCACATCTATGCGATCGGTGACAGCCACGGCTCCTCCAACGGCGGAAACGGGTTCAACCGGGATCGCAAAAGCACGAAGAGCCGAAGGCGCCGCAGCAGGCCTGAAGTCTGTGACGTATGCGAACTCTCCCGAATGGAGTGTCCTCGTCACGACCATCCCCAACATTGTTGTCATCGTGTCTCCATGCACCATTCCTGCGCGAAGCGGTGAACTGAGAGTCGTTTCCACAGCCATTAAGTCGTTGGCCGAGACAGTGGAACCAACCGCTATATCGTGGGTCAAGACCGCAACACTCGCCGTCGAACTCCGGTCCTGCAATGCAGAGAAGTTGAGCACCAACGCCACCAACCCCACAAGCATGACCAGCCAGTGCCCTCCAGAGAATCGAGATCCTCTTGAACGTCTACTCGTTTGTTCGCTCACAATGCCTCCCGTAGATCGCCTTCACTAAGTCTTCAGGTGCTCACTCGAGCTGCTTCGGGTACTGTTGCGTACCGTGACCAGCGAATTCGATCCCATCAGATCCCTTATCTCCCAAGAACTGCGCGCCGACTCCGAGGACCTCGAAGGGCTCACCCAAACGGCCCGGCTAAGAAGCCAGAGTTTGGCCGAGGCATTGGCAGAGACCATGGCGGCAGGAAATGCAGTGACTGTTTCCTGCGGAGGGACCGAGGTGACTGGCATGTTCTCGATGGTGGTCAACGACCTCGCAGTGTTGGATGCGGGGTCCACGGAAGCCTCGATCCACCTGCGCGGCCCAATCGCTATATCGATCGCAGAGCGAACGCGAGGCGGCACCGGCGGGAGCCAAGCGGTTAGGTCGTTCGTCGCTCGCCTAAGAGAGTTCGAGCTGACATCGGAGCCCACGGATCTTATCGGCAGCTTCGGGGCGGTATCAGGATCCGTCGAAATCGTAGCCGACGGATACGTGCGCGTTCGGGGCGACACTAAGACCTGGCTTCTCTTGCTGACCGAGATTGGCATTGTCCTCCGACCTACTCCACCTTCTCCGAGTCTGGGCTGACCACCGGATGGGCTTTTATGAAGTCGAACACCTCTTCTTTAAAGAAGCGGAATGATCGACCTCCTGGGAGACGGTACGCAGGGATACGGCCCTCCCTTGCATAGCGGCGCACCATTTGCACGTGCATGCCAAGCAGTTCAGCGACCATGGCAGCATCAAGCACCGGCGGGTACGCGTCTGCCCACTGCTTGCTGTCGTCGTCCATGGATGAACGTCCTCTATCGCTGACCAGCCAAACCTACCTCCCAAGAGGCTTGATGGGAAGAGGTTTGCCAAAGAACGCGAAAACAAGCCGAGAGGCTGTGACCTAAGGGCCAACCATCGCAAAGCCACCAACGGTGGTGCCATTGGGATACACAACCTCATTGACGAAGATGTCATACCCAGTGCCATCGAGCTTGTTGATGGTGATTGAGCCGGTCGCCACAAATGCGCTATTCAGTTCAACTGGACCCGGCCCATCGGAGTCAAAGTAAGGGCAAATACCTGTGGAATTACCGCCAGGCGGGCCCTCCGCGCATCCAACCGCTGCTTCGCCCAACTCCCCTGTCCATAGCTGCCCATAGCCAGTGGTGTACAGCTCAAGAGAGAAGAAGAAGCCATCGATCTCGGGGATGGTGTGGATCAAAACCAGCGGATCAGCGGCTGTCGCGACAGCCGGCGACCAGAACGCCGTGACAAGGCTCCAATCAACAGTCCAGACTTCATCATTTAGGCTCAATGCGGGGGCTGGACTGGACGAGCCGGGTGGTGTAGCAACAGCAGTTGTCGCCGCAGCGGTGTTGGTTGTCGGAGCCGCTGCTAGAGACGAACTCGCCGAAGGACTTACGGCAGAGCATCCAGCAAGAACAATTGCGAAAGTGGCCAGGGTCATCAGCTTCTTCATAGGTTCTCCCAAAATACCTGGAGCCAATATACCGCCAGGAAGCAGACAGGTCTTGCGCCAAGATCGTCATTCATTCCCTACACTGCTTTGGGTACCCCTAGGAGTTCAGACATGTCGCACCACACCAAACTCGTTACGGCCCTCGCCGCCTTATCACTCCTCGCAGCTGCCTGCGCTGGAGGAGCTGTCACAACAACCACGGAGGGCCCCGCTCCAACCACCACTCAGGGCCCTGCTCCAACCCCCCCCGAAGCTGCGGTCACCGCCACAACTGTTGCTGCGACTACTACAACAGCTCCTGCGGTCACAACCACCACAACGGAAGCTCCTCCCGCTGGGCCAACGCCCGCCGTACCCGGAACATTGTTGGTTGCCAATGATGACGGAGTGTTTGAAGTCACACTTTCGGGAACTGTCAACACCATCGTCGACGGAGGCATCATCCACGTTGCCATCGACGACACCCAAGGTGGGATCATCTTCCAGCCACGGGTGCAGCCTTGGAGCGTGTTCGGGACTGACTCCATTGTGTACCGCATCGGTGCGGGCGCATCAACAGCAAGCACCTTCCTCATCCCAACATCCGATCAAGGCCTCTCTCTTGAAGATGTGGTCAACATCGGCGGCGTAAGGGCCTACTACACCCGGCTCGACACCTCCGCTGGCGCTCCTGACTACACCCAAACCTTGCGCCGCTACGACATGGCAAGCGGAACTGTTACCGAACTCACCATTGTTGTTGGCTGGGAGAGCGGAGCAACCAACATCAGCGCGGGCGGCGATCGCATCCTTCGCAACTGGAGCGGAGAGGGCTGGGAAGGCATCGAGATGATGAATCTTGCTGGTGACGAGATAGATCTGCTTGGAACACCCAACAGCGACGGTGCCTTCGATTGCCGACCAGAGTGCGCCCACGCGGCAACCCTCTCACCTGACGGCACAAAGTTGGCTTTTGCCCATCAGGTTCTGGGACAGCTGGTGATCAATCTGGTTGACGTCGACACCGGCATCAATATCGATAGCTATGTGATGAGTTGGCCAATTGGTGGCTACGTTGACTCCATCGACGTGAGCAACGATTACATCGTGGTGAACACGATTGAAGAAGGCTCCGAAACACCCACCAAGCCACGGATCATCAACATTGCAACCGGAGTAGTCACGCTGTCTCCTGTGATGGGCCGGGCGTTCTTCACTCGGGCTGTGATCAATACTGGCGGTGTGGTCGACTGGCCGTAAGGCTGTCTAGTACCCCAGCTCTCGGTCCACGAGCCCGTGGATTGGGGTTCCTTCCAAGAAAGCTTGTACCGCGGTTGCCGCAACCGTCGACGCCTGCTCTCGGTCGGTAGGAGCAGCAATGTGGGGGAACACTTTAACCTTCGGGTGGTCCCATAACGGATCATCCTGAGGCAACGGCTCATTGGCAAACACGTCAAGGATGGCCATGTCAAGATGGCCAGAGTCGAGCAGTTCAATGAGGTCGGCTTCTGCAACATGCCCACCACGGGCTACGTTGATGACTGTGGCGCCTGGTTGGAGAAGGCGCATAGCTTCGAGGTTGAGGATGCCTTCAGTCTCGGGAGTCAGCGGTAGCAAACACACCACAACATTGCACCTCGTGAGCATGTCTTTGAGCCCGGCTGGGCCAGTAAACGCCTCAACGCCTGGAATGTCTTTGAGCGTGCGGGCCCACCCGAGTGTCGTGAAGCCGTGTTCGGCGAGCGCTCGCGCAGCGTCGGCTCCGAGAGCCCCTAGGCCAAGTACACCAACGGTCAAGGTTTCGGGCTTGTCGTAAAAGGCCTGCACCCATTGCTTGGCCGCTTGGAGATCGAGGAAGTGATAAGTGTGGCGGTGCACATTGAGCACGTGCGTCATGACAGCTTCGGTCATGGTGGCTTCCAGCGCTCCATCGACATACCGAGCAATCTGAACACCCGGAAGCCGTTCGGGTTTGGCGAGGTGCTCGACACCGGCCCAAATCGAAGCCACAAATTCCAGGTTGGGGAACGCCTCGAGGTCTTCGATCCGCGGATTGGCCCCTACCACGGCCCGAACTGCCGCCAGATCGGGGACGTCGGGGTACACATGCAGTACAGACCCAGGAATTCTTGCTGCAAGCTGTTGGCGAACAAGCTTGACGACGTGCCGACCGCCGGCAGTGCCAACAAAAGCCAGCTCAACTGGTTCAGGCCCCAACAGCGACCCTGAGTTCGGCGACCGCAGCCGCATACCCGTCGGGATGGCTCAGGATGCCTGAGCCCGAGATGAACGCTTCTGCACCGGCTTCCCTGGCGATACCAATGGTCCCAGCCTTGATGCCACCATCGACTTCAACGATGCAGTCAAGCTCACGGCTGTCAATGAACCGGCGTACTTCTCGCACCTTCTCCATCTGACTTTCAATGAAGCTTTGACCGCCATAACCAGGATTCACCGTCATCACCAACACCATGTCAACCAAGTCCATCACGTGGCGGATGTCCTCGAATGGGGTGGCGGGGTTGATAGCTACTGCAGGCTTGCCGCCAAGCTCGCGGATTAGGCTGAGCGTACGATGCAGGTGGGCGGTGGATTCGGCATGCACAATGATGAGGTCACAGCCAGCTTCGATATAGGAACGAACAGAGTTCTCGGGGTCTTCAATCATGAGGTGGGCCTCAAACGGAAGCGCAGTTGCAGACCGGCAACCAGCGATGACATCTGCGCCAAAGGTGATTGGCGGCACAAAGCGGCCGTCCATAACATCCCACTGCACGGCGTCAACCCCAGCAGCCTCAAGCGAAGCAAGCTCAGTTTCGAGGTTGGCGTAGTCGGCTCCAAGGACTGAAGCCACGATGATTGGGTTCTGCAAGAAAGACCTCCTGTGCGCTACACGGTAGCGATGTCGTTTAATCTCGCGGTCATGAGCTCAACCTTTCCCACCGTATGGACCCCCGACGAAGCAACACTCGAACGCAACCAAGTCGTTGCATTCATGGCGGAGCACGGCATTGCTGACTGGGATGAACTTCATGCACGGTCGGTTGCTGACCCCGCATGGTTCTGGGACGCGACCATCAAGTTCCTTGGCATTCCGTTTCAGCGGCAATACACAGATGTTCTCGATGATTCCAAAGGCGTGGAGTGGACCACCTGGTTCACCGACGGCAAAATCAACATGTCAGAGGTATGCGTAGACCGCTGGGCTAAGGAAACCCCCGAGGCTGTGGCCATCAAATGGGAGAAGGAAACAGGCGCAGCCGGGAACATGACCTACGCTGCCCTACTTGACCATGTACGCCGGTATGCAGGCATTCTGCGGCACCTCGGTGTTGCTCGAGGCGATGCCGTAGCGGTGTTCCTTCCCATGTCTCGCGAAGCAGTCATCTCGATGCTTGCCATTGCTCGTCTGGGCGCTGTGTTCGTTCCCGTCTTCTCTGGGTTCGCTGGCGACGCTGTAGCGTCTCGACTCAATGCCGCCCAAGCCAAAGTTCTGATCACAGCCGACGGCGTGCAACGCAGGGGCAAGATCCTGCGAATGAAAGAAGTTGCCGATGATGCGGTAGCTGCAGCCCCGTCGGTCCGCACTGTTTTGGTTGTTGACTACTCCGGAAGAGACGACACGCCAATGACTCCCGGGCGCGATGTGTGGCTCAGTGAGCACACGATGACTTCCAAGAGCGCTGATGCTGTGGATACCGATGCTGAAGAAGTAGTAATGCTCACCTACACCTCGGGCACAACGGGCAAACCAAAAGGTGTTGTTCACGTACACGGGGGGCTCACGGTAAAGCTGGCAGAAGAAGGAGCCTTTCAGCTCGATATCCAACAGGGCGACACGCTCATGTGGATCACCGACATGGGCTGGGTCATGGGACAATTCCTCGTGGTTGCTGGGCTGGCAAACGGGGCGGCTATCGCCACCTTCGACGGCGCTCCGAACTACCCCGACCCGGGCCGACTTTGGGATTTGGTGGAGAATCTTCGGGTCACAGTTCTGGGAGTGTCCCCCACACTCATTCGAACCCTGCAGGGTGCAGGGGACCAGCACTTGGCCGGGAAAGACCTTTCGAGCCTACGGGGGTTCGCTTCCACTGGAGAGCCGTGGAACCCCGATCCCTGGTATTGGCTCTTCAAGGAGGTAGGCAACGGTTCGGTCCCGATTCTCAACATCTCGGGGGGCACTGAGATTGGCGCTTGCATCCTGTCAGCCAACCTGCTCAAAGGTGTCAAGGCTACATCCCTAGGAGACCCCTGCCTAGGGCTCTCAGTGGCGGTGCTCGACGATAATGGCAAGCCGCTCGGACCCGGAGACGGTGTAGGCGAACTCGCCATTCAATCATCGTGGCCTGGCATGACCCGTGGCTTCGCCGGAGACCCAGAGCGATACATCGACACGTACTGGAGCCGTTGGCCCGGCACATGGGTCCACGGCGATTGGGCGTCAATCGACGAAGATGGACACTGGTATCTGCATGGCCGATCAGACGAAACACTCAACATTGCGGGAAAGCGGCTCGGTCCAGCCGAGGTTGAGTCGGCGATTGTCGAACACCCACAGGTGGTGATGTCTGCCGCGATTGCCATACCCGATGAAATCAAGGGCGAAGCCATCGCCGTATTCGTGGTGGCCAATGACCCATCCCCAGAGCTTGCGACCACACTCGGAAACATGGTTGCTGCTGCAATAGGCAAGCCGTTCCGCCCCAAGCACGTTGTGTTTGTCGACGATCTGCCGAGAACAAGATCAGCCAAAATTATGCGAAGAGTGGTCAAGGCGGTGGCCACTGGCAAGCCAACCGGTGACCTGAGCAGTCTCGAGAACCCGGCATCACTCGAAGGGATCTCACCGCTGTGACAACTCGCAAAGACGTGCTGCGCACGCTGATGGTGCCCGTGGATCGGTATGGCCACC
>CAXMSI010000040.1:10776-12111 GCA_964196085.1 uncultured Acidimicrobiia bacterium
AGTCGAAGAGCCTCTCGAAATTCAAGTCCGATACCCAGGCGACCTTCCATCAACCCTAGCTGTTGTCATGAGGACCCCTGGCGACGACCTCGACCTTGCAGTTGGGTTTGTCACCTCAGAGCGGGTAGTCACCTACGACGAAATCGCCGACGTTCAGGACGCAGGGATCGGTCGTAACCGCGAGAACATTGTGGCCGTGACGGTCAAGCCCGACGCGAGAGTCCAACTCAACACAGCCGACCGCTTCGGAATCACCAGTTCTGCTTGTGGGGTCTGCGGCAAGACTGCTGTCGAAGTCACTGGCGAGCATCTGGGTGTGACTGACGAGTTCAATCCGAAACTCACGGTGGAGTTCCTGCAATCGCTGCCAAGCCTGCTCGAGCAGCACCAGCCGCTGTTTTCCTCCACTGGGGGCAGCCACGGCGCCGCATTGATTTCATCGACCGGCGATGTCCTGCACCTGCGAGAAGACGTGGGTCGGCATATAGCGTTCGACAAGCTCATTGGTGCTCACTATCGGTCTGGTGCAACAAGCTTCGCCGATACAGTGGCAGTCCTCAGCTCTCGGGCCAGCTTCGAACTCGTTCAAAAGTCTCTTGTTGCTGGCATCCCTGCATTGGTAACCATTGGCCCGGCCACCAGCCTCGCAGTGCAACTAGCAACTGAGCACGGCCTGACCCTCGCCGGCTTCACGAGCTCAACTCGAACAATAATCTACGCCGGTCGCGCCCGGGTACACTCCGAACACAGGGCCTGACGCGTAGGCTTTAGGCTTACTTGGGGCGAACCATGTTGAGGGGATCTGTGGAACGGGCGTATTCGTAACCTGCCATTCTGCCAATGGCCTCGATCCGAGAGCTCACAATCCAGTCACCGTCGAAGATCTCCTCCTCGACGTGGAACACCTTGACCTCGCCAATCACCATGCGCCCGTTGCCGACCGGGATGACTTCGACCAGCTCGCACTCGAGGCTGACTGGGGCTTCGCCGACCCTGGGCGCTGGCACAAGGTCGCCTTCAATGGCCGTGAGCCCAGCCAAGTCGAACTCATCGATCTCCGCAGGTACTGACCCGCTGGTCATGTTCATTTGCTCAGCCACCGCCTCAGACACAATGTTGACCGTGTAGAAACCAGTCGCTTGAACGTTTTCCAGGGTGTCTTTCCGCATATGGGGCTGGCCGATTGGGCAAAACATCACCATTGGCGGGCTAACACTCACCACGTTAAAGAACGAGAACGGTGCAAGATTGTTGACACCATCTTCAGACCGCGAGCCCACCCAAGCAATGGGCCGAGGAACCACGAGGGCCGACAGGAACTTGTACGGATCTCCC
>CAXMSI010000041.1:0-11990 GCA_964196085.1 uncultured Acidimicrobiia bacterium
GCGCTACGAGATGCTCCGGTTAATGCGTGAACCGATGACCATCGAGGATGCTGCTGAGAGTCTGGGCGTCTCATCTCAGAGGATCGCATACCATGCCCGCAAGCTGCTGGACGCGGGCCTGCTACTCGTAGTTGACCATCGCAAGAAGGGCTCCTCGGTGGCGCGCGTGCTGCAGGCTGCTTCTGAGGCGTACGTTTTGGGTGACGAGTTCTCGCCTCCTTCCGACATCCAGGCCGAGTTGGTTGGAAAGATCTACGACATCGCCAAAGCGCGGGCAGTCGCAGGGTTTCATAAGGGAACTGCGAACTTGCAGGTCTTCGACGAAGAGCTACCAGCGAAGTTCTTTCTCGGCCAGTGGCAGCTCTCTCCAGATACCCACAAAGAACTGATCAGGGAGTTAGACGAGTTGGTGGAGAAATACGCCGGTTCCCAGGTTTTCGATGCCGAGTTCGTGACGTCGAGCATTTTCCTGAGCTCTCACATCACTTGATCGTTGCAAGATTGAACCAGTCTTGCTCCTTAGGCGTGCGCGATGAGAACGCCAGCGTTCACCGGGTGCCCGAAGGGCTGATGGGGCACCTGCCACCGAGCTCTAATCCGGGAATCCTTCCCATGATCAGGAGGCATGACCTCTCCGACCGCCACCTTCCAACACCCTCTTGCTCAATAGCCCTTGCGGGCTCGGCCTTCGGCCTTCTTGATCTCGCGGTTGGCGTCGCGTTCCTTCGTGGCTTGGCGTTTATCGTGTTGCCGTTTTCCCTTGCCTAGCCCGATCTTGAGCTTGACCTTGCCATTCTTGAAATACAGGCTCATTGGAACAATGGTGAGGCCCTTTTCATTGACCTGCCGTCCCAAGCGATTGATCTCCTTCGCATGGAGCAACAACTTGCGTCGGCGTTCGGGCTCATGCCCACCATCTCGCGCAAACTTGTAGGGAGCTATGTAGAGGCCATTGATAAACGCCTCACCATCTCGCACGAGGACAAACGAGTCCTTGATGTCAGCTTGGCCCTCGCGAAGGCTCTTGACCTCAGACCCGCGCAAGACAAGACCCGCCTCGAACTCGTCAGAAATGGCGTAGTCAAACGTGGCTCTTCGGTTACGGGCGATCGCCTTAGTGCCTGGTTCCTCTTTTGTCGCCATGGCTACCCTCCGAGATAGTTCATAGGGTCAACAGGAATGCCATATTCACGCGTTTCGAAATGCAAATGGTTCCCGGTCGACGAGCCGGTCGACCCCACGTACCCAACAGTCTGGCCAGCTTTAAGAACTTGGCCCGACGAAACCACATCTGAGGACATATGGGCATATAGCGTGGTCAGACCATCCCCGTGACTGATGACGACAGCGTTGCCGTAACCACCGTAATAACGTGCAAGGATCACAGTGCCTGACCTAGCAGCGACGATGGTGCGCCCATTCGGAGCTCCGATGTCGATCCCTGTGTGGAGCTTCCTCTGCCCAGTGATCGGATGAATCCGGAAACCGAACGGAGAGGTAAGCGTGCCGTTCACCGGCCACAGAAAACCAGACCCCGGCGGATGATTGTGCTCTTCAGCTGCTTTAATCTCATCCTCGATCGAAGACGCGTCAGCTTCGAGTTTTGAGACCTCGTTATCGAGTTCGTCAATGAGCGCCAGTACTGAAGCGAGTAGAGCGGCGTGTTCTGCAACCTCCTGCTCAACTTCACTCTTGCGATCCTCAACCGCCTGCTGAGCCAGCTCCAAGTCGGACTGTTTGCGGTTGAGGTCCTGGACCACCTGAGATTGGCGCTCCTTCTGCTTCTCGATTTGCGCCTGCTGGACGGTCTCCTGCGCCTTGAGCGCTTCGAGGTCACCGATAGCAACCTCGGTGGCACGAATTGCCTGCGAAGCGTACTCCGCACCTATAAGCACATCAGTAACCGAAGCCACATTCAGGAAGCCCGCTGGTACTTCGGCGGCGTGATTCATATAAGAGTCGACTGCCCTATCGGTCAACTCATTGCCGGTTTGGGCAATGGTCAACCGTGTTTCGGCAAGTTCGAGTGATCCTTGCTCCAACGCCTCGACTAGTCGCGTCGCTTCGTTGCCTGCCTGTTCAATGGCGACAAGACCAGCGGCAACTCTTCCTTCGGCAGCCTCTAGCTCAAGCCGGACTTCTTGAAGCCTCAGTTGGGCTGTGGCCAGCTGGATTTGAAGCCCGCTCCGGGCAGCACCCTGAGCCTGAATCTGCTGGTTAATGGCTGCAATTCCGTCTTCAACGGCTTTGAGGTCGTCTTCAAGGTCAGCGCTTGCAACGTTGGAGGGGAGAAGCAGAGCCACAACCAGTAGTGGTACAACTCCAAGTCGGAGCCTCATACCCGCATGAATCGGCGCACGCCAATGGCGCTACCGAAGAATCCAGCCGAAGCACCGAACACGAGATAGGCAAAGCCTTGGCGAGCAAAGAAGCCGTTTGAGACCTCAATCCGAAGGAAGTCGAGCACATCAAAGTTGTCCTGAGCGTATTTGAGGCCGAACCAAACTGTTCCGACCGCTAGTGCGGCACCGAGCAAGCCTTCGATAAGGCCCTCAATCAAGAAGGGAATCTGGATGAACCAGTTCGACGCCCCGACAAGCTTCATCACGGCAATCTCATCTCGGCGGGCGTAGATGGCCAACCGAATCGTGTTTGCAATCAGGATGATTGCTGCGCTGCCCTGAACCACGGCAATGCCAATAGCAACTCGTTTCAACGTCTTGGAAAAACTACTCAGCCGTTTGATTACCTCACCCTGTCCGGTGATGCGGCGGACCGCAGGGTGACCTTCGAGCCTGAATTCGACGTCCTCGAAGCTGTCAATATCGTTCAATTTGATACGGATTGACCTCGGTACCACTGAAGGGTCGGACACACCAAGGACAGCCGGAGAGTCCTTGTAGAGCTCTTGATACTCGGCCCAGGCCTCGGCACGGTCGACGTAGCGAACTTCCAACACCTCGGTCCACTGCTGAACTTCGGCCTGAAGGCTTATGTGATCGGCGCTCGTTATTCCGTCGGCTGCATCTTTGAGAAAAACAGCGATGTGCTCACCTTCCTGCCATTGGCCGGTGTTGGAAGCAACAACTTCATTACCGACCAAAGCGCCGAACGACAAAACCAAGGAAACGAAGACGGCAACCGTTGCGCCAATGGCAACAAACACGTTTCGACGCATGTTCTGCAGGGCATCTCGGAGGACATAACCAAGGCGAATCATTCTGCTGTCCCCGCCGATGTGTCGGGTGCCGAGGCTTCTAGAGCTTCCACTGCGGCCACCATCACGTCGTCAGCATCGTCGACCTTCGTAGCTGCGGTCGATTCAGCTGGATCTACTTTTGGCACCGCGGCGGGGACAACGGGGGTCGCTGCTCGGGCGGCCGACTCGTCGTAGACACCTCCATCCACATCACTAGAAACTCGTCCGTGCTCGAGGGCGACAACTCGTCGACGCATTGCATCCACGATGGCGTGATCGTGGGTAGCCATAACAATCGTCGTTCCGGTTCGATTGATCCGGTCCAAAAGGCGCATGATTCCAACAGACGTAGCGGGATCAAGGTTTCCGGTTGGCTCGTCAGCAAGAAGGATCGGTGGCCGGTTCACAAACGAACGAGCGATCGATACTCGCTGCTGTTCGCCACCAGAAAGCTGATGAGGGTACCTGTCACCTTTACCAGCAAGACCCACGAGTTCGACCACCTGTCGAACCTGATGTTGCACGACACCTCGGGGGTGTCCCAACACCTCAAGGGCGAAGGCGACATTCTCATACACGGTCTTGTTTGGCAGCAACTTGAAGTCCTGGAACACAGTGCCTACAGACCGCCGCAGCTGAGGAATCTTCCACCGAGGCAGCTTTGTGATGTCCTTCCCTGCGACCCAAATATTGCCGCGGGTAACGTCTTCCTCTCGAAGTATTAGCCGAACAAGCGTCGACTTCCCCGAGCCTGATGGACCTACAAGAAAGACAAACTGGCCCTTGGGAATCTCAAGGCTGAGATCGCGGGTAGCCGCTGTGCCACCCTCATACACTTTGGTAACGCCCTCAAGGCGAATCATACGTCTCCAACAACCGAGTAAAGCGCGTCGTAGCGGCGAATTTTGCTACTGCGACTAGCAGCCAGAAGGCTACCAACGCCGCCGATATACCGTTGTCAATCGCTCATTTCTCGTTCAGTCCGCCGCCAATGCAAGAAGGCTTCAACAAACGGTTGAAACGCCCCATCGAGCACGGCCTGAATGTTGCCCGACTCATGACCAGTTCGCAGGTCCTTGACCAGCTGGAAGGGCTGCATCGTGTAAGATCTGATCTGCCTCCCCCACGATGCTTCGTGCTTAACCCCACGCACCTTGTCAATCTCAGCCTGGCGGTCCTCGCGAGCCTTAACGGCCAACCGAGCTCGGAGCATGACCATTGCTCGAGCGCGGTTCTGGATCTGGCTCCGTTCGGCTTGACAGGCCACTACCACCCCGGTTGGAAGGTGGGTAATGCGAACTGCCGAGTCGGTGGTGTTCACATGCTGCCCTCCAGCACCTTGTGACCGATAGGTATCAATCCGTAAGTCATCGGGTCGAATCTCCCCCACTTCAGATTCGTCTACCTCGGGGACCACATCGACGGCAGTGAAACTCGTGTGGCGTCGACCAGCTGAGTCAAAAGGTGACATGCGAACGAGTCGGTGCACACCCTTCTCAGCAAACATGGTCCCATAGGCATAGTCGCCCTCCACGCTGAACGATGCTGACTTCAGGCCGGCTTGGTCACCGTCAGTGACCTCTTCGATTTTCACCTTGAACCCTTGTTGCTCAAGGTAGCGAAGGTAACCACGAAGAAGAATCTCGGTCCAGTCCTGAGCGTCAACTCCTCCAGCACCCGCGTGAACGGTCACGATGGCATTGCGGTCGTCGTATTTGTCGAAGAACAGCGACTCCACCTCTAGCTCGGTGACTTGTACCTCCACTGTGCCAAGATCGCGCTCGACCTCGGCGAGGCCTGCTTCATCGTCTTCTGCGACCAACATCTCCCTAAGAACTTCAGCGTCTTCTACACCGCCCACCAGTTCAGCAAGGGACCCAATGAGGCGTTCGTAGCGGGCGATCTTGCGGGTGACCTCCCGGGCGCGATCGGGGTTAGACCACAAGTCGGGATCGGCAGCTACATCTTTGAGTTCGAGAAGCTCTTCTTCCTTGGACGCGAGGTCAAAGGAACCTCCTGGCATCGCTGAGCCGCACCCTCAGGTCAGCAACACTGGCCCTGATTTCGATGTCGCCCACTAGTTGGCACCATGACACTTCTTGAATTTCTTACCGGAGCCACATGGGCACTGGTCATTGCGCCCGACCTTCTCGCTGACCTTAACTGGTTTCCTTGAAGCACCCTGCCCACCACCCGACGCGACGCCCTTCTGGACTTTGATTTGATTCACAGCCTGGTCGGGTTGGATCACTTGTACGTGGTAGAGGTACCGAATCGCGTCTTCCTTGACCGACTCGATGGCCCCAGCAAAGGCGTCGTAACCCTCGTTCTGGTACTCGACGAGTGGATCGCGTTGTCCCATGGCTCGCAGGTTGATGCCAGCCCTGAGGTAGTCCATCTCGCCAAGATGATCTCGCCACTTGTTGTCAATCATTGACAGAGCTATCCGTTTCTCAAGTTGCCGTAGCACCTCAGGCGTGAGCTCCTCCTCACGTTCCGTGTACAGCTGATGAGCGTCCGCAACGGCTTCTTCGACCAAGGCCCCAGTGGTCGGAGCCCCGGCCCGAACCCGGCTCGGGTAGATGACATTGAGTTCCTTGTGGAGTTCGTCCCAGTCCCATGACTCAGCCGGAGTGTCTTCACCAACAATGCTTAGAACGACGTTTTCGACGACTTCGTCAATCCACTCACCAACAAGTTCCTCTGCCCGATCACGAAGGAGAATGCCAGACCGCCAGCCATAGATGATCTCGCGCTGCTTGTTCATCACCTCATCGTATTTGAGGACGTTCTTTCTGATCTCGAAGTTCTGAGACTCTACAGCGGTCTGCGCTCGCTCGACAGCTCGGCTGATGAGCTTGTTCTCGATAGCTTCGTCCTCAGGCATCTTGAGTCGCTCCATGATGCTGTGGACCCGCTCTCCCGAGAATCTCCGAATAAGGTCATCCTCGGTTGACAGGAAGAATCGGGACTCCCCTGGGTCACCTTGACGCCCGGAGCGGCCTCGGAGCTGATTGTCGATACGACGAGAATCGTGCCGTTCTGTGCCCAGGACATACAGGCCACCAGCGGCAACAACTGTCTCCCGCTCTCGGTCACACAACACCTGAAAATCGGCCAAGGCGTCAGATCTCTTGGCCTCAAACTCAGCAGTGCCAACGACAAGCCCAACTTGGCGAGCAGCCGAAAGGGCGAGGCCTTCAGGGTCACCACCCAGCTTGATATCGACACCACGCCCGGCCATGTTCGTCGCCACGGTGACAGCTCCCTGGCGCCCAGCCTGGGCGACAATCGCTGCTTCGCGCTGATGATGCTTTGCGTTGAGCACTTCGTGGTCGACTCCCGCCTTAGACAGGGCACGCGACAGTGCTTCGGAGTTCTCGATGGAAACAGTTCCAATGAGCACCGGTTGACCGTTGGCATGCCGCTCTGCGACATCTCGCGTCACTGCCATGAACTTGCCAGCTTCGGACTTATAAATGAAGTCTTCCTTGTCCATGCGAGCGACCGGCTGATTGGTTGGAATCTGGACAACGTCGAGGTCGTAGATTTCCTTGAACTCCGACGCTTCGGTCTGAGCGGTTCCAGTCATACCTGCAAGCTTGGAATACATGCGGAAATAGTTCTGAAGAGTGATCGTGGCCAGGGTCTGGTTCTCCTGCTTGATCTGAACGTTCTCCTTGGCCTCAATGGCTTGGTGAAGCCCTTCGGAGTAGCGCCGCCCGTCAAGCACTCGACCTGTGAACTCGTCGACAATCTTCACCTCACCACCATTGAGGAGGTACTGAACGTCAAGTGCGTAGAGGGTCTCAGCCTTGAGGGCCACGTCAAGGTGGTGGACAAAGTCCACAGCAGCGTGGTCATACATGTTCTCGATACCGAGAATCTGTTCCACTCTCGTCACGCCTTCTTCGGTAGTGATTACTTGGCGTTTCTTCTCGTCGACCTCGTAGTGAACTTCAGGAATGAGGTTCCTGACAATCTTGGCAAAGTCCCGATACCACTTGGCTGCATCGCCTACGACACCCGAGATGATCAAAGGCGTACGCGCCTCGTCGACAAGGATCGAGTCGACCTCATCAATGATCGCAAAGTTGTGGGTCCGCTTCGCCATATCCTCACCACGCATGGCCATGTTGTCTCGGAGGTAGTCAAAGCCAAACTCGTTGTTGGTCCCATTGGTGATGTCGGCGGCATAGGCTGCCTTGCGCTCTACTGGGCCCATGTCAGATTGGATCAGGCCGACAGTGAGGCCCATGAATCGGTGAATACGACCCATCCACTCCGAGTCACGGGCGGCTAGGTAGTCATTGACAGTAACCACGTGGACACCCTCGCCGCCCAAAGCGTTGAGGTACGCGGGTAGCGTGGACACGAGAGTTTTACCTTCCCCAGTGCGCATTTCGATCACCATGCCACGGTGCATCGCGATACCGCCCATTATCTGAACGTCGAAAGGTCGCATACCTAGAACCCGCACAGCCGCTTCCCGAATAACCGCAAAGGCTTCTACGGCGATATCGTCGAGCGATTCTCCTGCGACGAGCCGAGACCGGAACTCATCGGTTTTCATCTGCAATTGGGAATCGGTCAGTTTTTGGACATCGGGTTCGACAGCGTTCACTTCTTCGGTGAAGGCTTTAAGTTGATTGAGGACCTTGCCTTCGCCAGCGCGAAGAGCTCGAGTGAAAAGGGACATGGGAGAATTCTAATCTTGCGGGGCACTAATGGTGGGTCACTGCTTCAGTGCCACAGTCGCCGTGACAGCCCCCAGACCTCCTCCGCAGAGCGCTAGCGCTCCGGCTGAAAGGGTCCCTCCGGTGGTCACGACGTCGTCGACTAGGACCCACTTCGGTGAGACCGACAGGGCGGAAAAGGCTCGTTTTTCCCTCCCTTCCAGGGATCTACCGGCACTCTTCCTCGCCCACACTGGGGCTGCGAGAGCTTGGGTAACTGGCAGGCCCGACTTTTGCCCGAGTGCCTTGGCCAATAAGACTGCAGGATCCGACCCATATCTGACCTGCCGGACTAGCACCCTGGGAATCGGCACTAAGACCATGGCCTGAGTCGGCAACCGATCCACGAGCTCCGCCGCGAAAAGGTCAGCAATGAGGCCGAGCCCCTGGTACTTCATCTTGGTCACGAGCGATCTCGCCGAGCCTTCGTGTAAGAACGCCGACCTCACTACGAGGCCCGAGTTCGTCACTGTGTCGGGGCCGACCTCTAGGCCCCCACTGCATGCTTCGCACACAACTGTCGGAGAGAACTGCTCACAGGCCAAACACCACATGGGAGCTATTTGTAGCCGAACGCACGCCCGATTGGAAGGGGGTTAACATCGAAAATCACGGGCCACGAACTAAGCACTCCCCGGTCCGGGCCGTAGGTTGGGCACACCCGACCTTGTCTAGCAGGGGGCCTAGGTGCCTTCTTCCCAGCTGTTCATGTACTTCTCTTGCTCGGCAGTAAGTTCCTGAAGCCCCGCGCCAAACGCCTTCAGCTTCAGCCTCGCGATGTAATTGTCAAGCTCCGTTGGGAGCGTGTAAATCCCAGCCGCTAGTCCCTCGTGGTTCTGGACCAGCCACTCAGTGGCCAGCCCTTGAGCAGAGAACGACAGATCCATGACATCAGCAGGATGTCCCTCAGCAGCGCCCAGGTTCACCAACCGCCCTTCAGCAGCAACCAGGATCCGACGTCCATCAGGAAGCTCAAACTGTTCTAGGTTCTCCCGAATCGGCCTTCGATTGACGGCCATCTCTCGAAGAGCAGTCAGCTCAAGTTCTACATCGAAATGACCGGCGTTTGCCACGATGGCGGAGTCGCGCATCACTTCGAAGTGTTCTCTTGCGATGACATGCTTGTTGCCTGTAAGGGTGATGAAAATGTTCCCAATGGCCGCAGCGTCGGCCATGTTCATGGCTTCGTAGCCTTCAAGCACAGCCTCCAGAGCACGGATCGGATCGATCTCCACCACGACTACTCGACCGCCAAGCCCGTGAGCCCTCGAAGCGACTCCACGGCCACAGTCACCGAAACCAACAATCACCACAACCGAGCCAGCAATGAGGACGTTGCTCGCCCTGATGATCCCGTCCATCGCTGATTGGCCAGTGCCGAAGCGATTATCAAAAAGATGCTTGGTTGCTGAGTCGTTGACTGCCACAACAGGGAACCTCAGCTTGCCTTCAGCAGCCATCGCCCGGAGCCGAATGACGCCGGTGGTTGTCTCCTCCATCGATCCGAGTGGGGTGATATCTGAACGCGAAGTGTGGAGCAAGTTCACGAGGTCTGCCCCATCGTCCATCGTGATGTCGGGGTCGATGTCGAGGACAGCGTTTAGATGCGAGTAGTAGGTCTCATCATCGGTGGCTCTTCGAGCAAACACTGAGATACCCTCTTGAACAAGGGTCGCGGCGATGTCGTCTTGGGTTGAGAGCAGATTCGAGGCAGCAAGTGCAACCTGAGCTCCCCCGTCGCGGAGTGCCAGCATCAAATTCGCTGTTTCGGACGTGACATGCAGACAAGCTGCAATCTTTAAACCGTCGAACGGCTTCTCCTCCGCAAAGCGTTGGCGGATCAATTGCAGGACCGGCATCCTCCGTCCGGCCCACTCGAGCCGCCGCGCCCCCTCTTCTGATAGGGCTGGGTTTGCAATGTCATAGTCCATTATTCATCCTCATCACAGGGGCTGGCTTGGTCGATCAACATCACAGGAACACCGTCCTTTACGGGGTAACCGAGATTGCACTGACTGCAACATAGCCGCAGGCGTTCGGTGTCTTCTATGAGATCACCCTTGCAGGAGGGGCACCGGAGGATCTCAGAGAGAAACGATTCAAGCAACGCCATGTCAGGGTCCTTTTTGAGGCCGGGAGCAATCAGTGTTCGTAGGATAAACCGACAGCAGGCCAACGCTGAGCCATACCAAAGAGCCAAGCAGTGCAACCGCCCTACACTTCACCGCTCATGACCAAGCACTATTCCGTCATAATCCCAGTCTTCAACGAAGCCGGCTTCTTCCCAGGAGCCTTCGAGCGTCTTCAGCAGGAGATGTCGAGCGCCGGTGTGCCGTGGGATCTCATTGTTGTTGAGAACGGCTCTACCGACGGAACGGCAGAAGTGGTTACTGCGATACTTGAGTCGTGGAACGGGAAATCCAGCCTCCTTCGCCTCCCCGATCCCGACTACGGGGCGGCACTGAAAAAGGGGCTACTTGCTGGTCAGGGAGACTGGCTGATCACCTTCGACATCGACTACTTGTCAGGTGACTTCGTGCAGTCGCTGGCCGATGCAGATGCTGACATAGTGATCGCCTCCAAGCGGGCCGAGGGGTCTGACGATCAACGCCCTTGGGTCCGGCGGATGGGCACATGGGGTTTCAATCAGGTGCTCCACCTCTTACTTGGATCAGAAGTAGGAGACACGCACGGTATCAAGGCATTCTCGCACGACGTTGTCGCCGACGTTACGAGAAATGTTGTGAGAACGAAGGACCTGTTCGACACCGAGCTCATTATTCGGGCGGAACGGAAGGGTTACCGGATCCTTGAGCTCCCGGTGGTCGTCGAAGAGCACAGGGCCGCTGGAAGTCCGTTCCTCAAGCGCATTCCCCGCACCTTATGGGGCATCATTCAGCTGCGCCGGTTGCTGCCGCCAAAGACCAGATCCCGATAACTCGCAAACTTCGGCAACAAGATGACTGCAGTCGCAGCAACTTTGGTAAGCAGCACCTGTGTCGAGTCCAGATCGCCGAACAGCCGGATGGCTCCGAACACGAAGCCGTTGGTGACTGCGAGGGCAGCGACATTGACGAGTAGGAATGAGGCTGATTCCGCTGCGGTACCAATGCCCGATTGCCCAAAGGTGAACCGTTTGTTGAGCCAATAAGCAACGACCGTGGCGACCAAGAATGCAACGCTTACTGAGACATAGGTACCCCAATGGAGGCTGTCCAGAAACACCTTCACCAATGAGAAATCCACGACTGTGTTGAGGAAGCCAATACCGACCATAGTCCCGAACTGTCGCCCGGATTCCTTGGTTAGGAAGCTTCTAAGATACCCAATCACTCCTCGGACCTCGGGGTTCTTCGGAACTTGACCCCGTACCAGATCAGGCCCAAGATACCCATGAGCGACAGGCCATTTCCAAGGTTCTCGACCCAAGTATTCTTGAACTCGAGCACCACATCCTCACTAGTAGGGATGACCAACATGAGTGACGGCGTAGCCAAATACGGGCCATCTGCCCCAGTCACCTGCCAGTTCGGGAAGTAAGAGACTTTGATCAGATGAGGTGCTCCAACGGCTGTGGTGTGAAATGAGATTCGCTGGTCGGTCAACTCAAAGTCTGTCACCTCGCCGACAATCCCATGAGGAATGGCGTAGTCCAAATCGTCAAGCGTCTCTACCTGACGCCAGTTGGGTTCACCATCGACCACCACGAATGTGTCGAGGCTTTCGAGATCGTCGTACCAGGCAAGGGAGAAGTCCGAAAACGACCGGAACCCGCCGTCTTCTCTCTCAGGGAGTGGGATGAACTGAGCCAAGAAATCACTCTCAGGAGTCTGAAAAACCATCGGCTCGAAGGCACCAATGGTGACCATTTCAGCGTCGGGTATCTCATAGACGCCGAAAGGCTCAGAATACGTTGCTTGGACAAGCCCCTTCTCAAAAGCCTCGTCGTTGGCTTCCTCAGTGAAGGCTATGTAGTAGTCGACACCAAAAAAACCTAGATGCTCGATACCCCTATCGAAGTCGAAGGTGTGATAGGGCAATCCAGGGATTGGGTT
>CAXMSI010000042.1:0-277 GCA_964196085.1 uncultured Acidimicrobiia bacterium
CAGAATTGGGTTAGAAGATGCCTGAATATCTCGACGCTGTTGCTTGGGTGGATGGGCACATTGGGGCAGGTATGAAGCCGGGCCTCGACCGTATTTCGGGGATCATGGAGTACTTGGGCAATCCGCACCGTGATTTCAGTTCGATCCACGTTGCTGGCACCAACGGCAAGACATCGGTCACCCGAATGATCTCCTCGATCCTTACCGCTCATGGCCTGACAACCGGCTCGACCGTATCGCCACACCTCGTCTCAGTCAACGAACGGTTGCAGATCGA
>CAXMSI010000042.1:287-11555 GCA_964196085.1 uncultured Acidimicrobiia bacterium
TACGTCGGCACTTGCTTTCTCCTATTTTGCAAGCTCGGCTGTGGATGCAGCGGTTGTTGAAGTTGGATTGGGCGGCCGGTGGGATGCCACCAACATCTTGGAGAGCGCTGTGTCGGTGGTCACCTCCATCTCACTTGATCACACAGAGTTGCTTGGAGAGACCATCGCTGAGATCGCAGTAGAGAAGCTTGCCATTGCCAAGGGTGACTCTGTTCTTGTTACGGGGTCGCTTCCCGAGGATGCCGGTGCGGCTGCTGAAGTCCGCGCCAAGGAACTGGACATTGTTCACTACGCCTACGGCCGTGACTTTTCGATTTCCGAGGCCACCATCTCCCACGGGGGTTGGGCGGTGGATGTCGAGGGTGTCTTTGCCAGATACTCGGACTTGTACCTGCCTATCCACGGACGCCATCAAACTGAGAACCTTGCGGTGGCCATTGCCGCCGTAGAAGCCATGCTCGATCGTCAACTGTCCCACGAAGCCCTGCGGGAAGGAGTCGAAATGCTGTCGTTACCAGGTCGACTCGATGTCATTGATCGTCGTCCGGTGGTGATTGCTGACGGCGCCCATAACCCAGCTGCATTTTCGGTACTCCAAGAGGCCTTAGAGTCTGAGTTCTCGGCTCCGGCCTGGACGCTTGTGATGGGGGCGCTCGCCGACAAAGACCTCCCAACCATGATCGCAGAGTTAGGAGATCTAGTGGCCGATGTTGTAGTGACTACTGTGGACTCCCCAAGAGCAGTACCTCCAGCGGACCTGGCAAGGATGTTCAAAGAGGTTCTCGGCATCGATGCTGAGGTTGTAGAAGTCCCTTTTGAGGCGTTGGTTCGGGCCAAAGAGCTTGCCGGCACCGATGGAGCGGTGATCATTACTGGCTCGCTCTACTTGGTTGGTGAGATCCTAAGAACTCATGAGAAAAGCGATGGCTTCCAAAACTGACACCCCAAAGCCAGAAGCTCAAGAGCTGTTGTAGTTGTAGTTGTAGGTCGGGGTTCACTAAACTTGCAAACCTCCCACACACCTTTCTTTTCTAGGAGTTCCTATGTCCGTTGAAAACACGTTTGTCATGGTTAAGCCTGACGGCGTTAAGCTGTCTCTCGTTGGTGAAATCATCTCGCGCTTCGAAAGTAAGGGCCTCAAACTTGTGAAGATGCGCATGCTCACTATCTCCGAGCAGATGGCTGGCCGCCACTACGCGGAGCACACCGAGCGCCCGTTCTTCGGTGACCTTGTTGCGTTCATCACCTCTGGCCCCGTCGTGGCTATGGAGTGGGAAGGATACGGCGCTGTTGGCGCTTGCCGTACTTTGATGGGAGCAACCAACCCTCTCGAAGCGGCACCAGGCACAATCAGGGGTGACTTTGCTCTTGAAATCGGCGAGAATATGGTTCACGGTTCAGACTCGGTGGAGTCAGCCGTTCGCGAACTGGGTATCTTCTTTGGCTAATTCCGGTCGGTAGAAACGAAAACGAGAAAGGGGTTAGACTTTCTCCCACGCAGTATGAGAGGCGAGTAGTGGCTGAGTCACTGTTCTCAATCGCTGGGCAAGACATGGCCATCGACCTCGGAACCGCCAACACGTTGGTGTACGTCCGAGGAAGCGGCATTGTGTTGAATGAGCCGTCAGTGGTTGCGATTAACGCCAAGAATAACCGAGCGCTGGCTGTTGGTATGGAAGCCAAGCGCATGATCGGTAGGACCCCCTCTCATATTCGCGCCATCAGACCCCTCCGAGACGGTGTTATTGCTGACTTTGAGATAACTGAGATGATGCTGCGCTACTTCATTCAGAAGGTGCACAAGCGTCGTTGGGCTCGACCCCGCATTGTGGTTTGTGTGCCATCTGGTATCACCCCCGTCGAGCGCAGAGCTGTGGAAGAGGCCGCCTATCAGGCTGGCGCTCGTCAAGCATTCACTATTGAAGAGCCAATGGCGGCTGCCATCGGCACAGGCCTGCCGATCCACGAGCCTTCGGGCTCGATGGTGGTTGACATTGGTGGCGGTACCACTGAGGTTGCTGTCATTTCTTTGGGCGGAATTGTGGTGTCTCGTTCGATTCGCATTGCCGGAGACGAACTTGACGAAGCCATCATTGACTGGGTCAAAAAAGAGTACAACTTGCTCCTGGGTGAACGCACCGCCGAGCAGCTCAAAATGGCTATTGGTTCTGCATACCCGTTCGAGAAGGAGCCAAGCGCTGAAGTGCGCGGTCGTGACCTCGTGAGTGGTCTGCCGAAAACTGTGCAGCTCACGGCTGCTGAGATTCGTGAAGCTATTGCTGAACCCGTCACAGCCGTAGTTGATGCCGTCAAGGCAACGCTTGACCGTACACCGCCAGAGCTTGCGGCCGACCTCATGGAGCGAGGCATTGTGATCACCGGCGGTGGGGCTTTGCTTAAGGGCCTCGATGAGCGGCTTGCCTACGAAACCCATATGCCCATGGTGACTGCTCGTCACCCATTGCAGTCGGTAGCCGTTGGGTCGGGGCGCTGCCTCGAAGAATTCGATCTGCTTCGCGACGTGCTGGTCTCGTCCGGTCGTTCCTGATGGCTCGCCGTAATAGGCGGAGCAATCCAACCTATACGTTCATTGCTCTGGTGCTCATCTCTTTCGTGATGATGAGCTTTGATATCAATCGGTCGACCGAGGACGGGATTGGTAGCCGCTTCCGAGCTGGGGCCGCTGCGCTCTTCGGGCCCATCCAACAAGCAGTAGATACGGTCACTGACCCTATCTTTGGGTTTGTAGACAGCATCGCCTCGCTCGCAACCCTCCGACAGCAGAACGATTTTCTGGTTCAGACTAATGAAGAACTCGAGCTGCGTATTGCTGACGCCGCCCGTCTCGAGGCTGAAAACGAGCAGCTCCGCTTGCTGCTTGATCTCGAGGTTGACACCAGCATTGAGGTGGGGACAGAAATTGCTGACGTGATTGCTTTCATCGACAACGTGATCACTATCGACAAGGGTCTGACCGACGGGGTCGTGGTAGGCAATCCCGTGCTCAATCAGGCTAAGGCACCCATTGGAATTGTGACCCAGGCGACGGACAACCAGGCAACAGTGACCCTCTTGACCCACATGACCGACGCTATCCGGATCACCACCCCCGAAGGCGTTCTGGGCCTAATCACCGGCAGCGGACGCACTGATCAGCTGGCGTTCGAAGTCAACCAGGAAGCCGCAATGATCCCCGCTGGGACCTTCTTCACGACCGCTGGCGGACGGTTCCCCCGTAACCTCGTTATTGGGCACACTGACATTGATCTTGTCCCCGAGGGCGACCAGATCACTGGCTTCATAATCCCCGAGGCTGACTTCACTCGAAGCCTTAACTTTGTGGTGGTGCTGCTTTACACCGAAAACCTAGACGCCGAAGATGAAGTGGCTTCAACCCCTTCTACAACAATTGTCACGACCGTGCCGACAACCGAGGGTGGCTGACATGAACCCTCGCTCGCTTCCAGTACTCCGGGCGGTTGCGCTCATGGTGATTGGCGTCGTGTTGCAGACCACCGTCATTGGTCGCATCACAATCTTTGGAGTTACCGCCAACATCGTGGTGGTGTTCTCCATCCTTGCGGCTCGCTGGCTAGAGCCTCGAGCGGCGCTTCTCTTAGGTTTCACTTCTGGCATGTTCCTCGACCTACTTGGGGACACTCCGGTCGGCCTTAAGGCTCTCGTGCTCACGGTGGTGGTCTACAGCGCCACTCGCCTCGGAGGAAGCAGTATTCCTCTCCGGTCAGTTGCTGGCGTATGGCCTCTCAGTATCCTGGCCGAGGTCCTGTTGTTCGTGCTCGTTGTCTTGAGTGGCGGAGGCAAGTTGCTCCAAGCCGCAGTTGTACAGCAGGCGGCGGTGGGCCCGGTACTCAACCTGGCCCTTGCTTTGTTGTTGTTCCCCGTCATGAGCCGGTTGGTTGTCCAACAAAAGAGTGAGCCGCTCGTATGACCCTCCGCATCAGCACAGTGGGAATGGTGTTCATGCTCATGTTTGGTGTTCTTGCCGCCCGACTCTGGGTGGTGCAAGTCGCCACCGGTGATGTCTACGCCGCAGAGTCTGAGAGACAACAGCTCAAACCCGTGCGGTTGGTCGCTGCTCGTGGGGAGATCATCGATGCAAATGGAGTAGTAATCGCAACAGTCGTTCGACAACCTAGGATCATTGTTGACCCCTCCTTCATCGGTGAGGAGGATCTTGAGCAACTGACTCAAGAGATAGCTGGGCTGTTGGATGAGACCTCTGCCTCTGACATCCGCGAACTGTTTGAAAGCGCTCGGCCAAACACCGTCTTCCCCTTGAAGGGCCTCGAGCTCACAGCAGACGACGCATATTTCATCCTCGAACACCGCGGACGGTTCCCTGGGATTGACATCGAGTGGACGCCCGTGCGCTCCTACCCGCTGGATAACATTGCTTCTCACCTACTCGGTTACGCAGCAGCGCCATCAGAGGCTGACCTAGAACGCAACCCGGAACTTCCGACCAATGGCACCGTGGGGAAGGCTGGCGTGGAACGGTATTACGACGAGCTGTTGCAAGGCAATCGAGGCACCACCTTTTTTCGTATCGATCCAAGCGGAAAGGTTATCTCGCTAGAGAGCAAGGAAGCCTCCACGCCGGGAGCAACCGTCCAGCTCAACCTCGACATTGACCTGCAGTGGATCATCCAGGCGGCTCTAGCCGACGGGATTGTGAACTCTCGCCTCACTGAGGTCGATGAAGACACCGGCGATGCGTCAACTGCATCCCGGGGGGCTGTAGTAGTGCTCAATGCCAACTCTGGTGCCGTTGTGGGCATGGCGTCATTCCCCGACTACACACCCCAAGGCTTCGTGGACGGTTTCTCCACCGAGGACTACGCGGTTCTTCTTGAGACGCAAGCGTTTAACAACCTGGCCATACAAGGCCAGTACCCGCCAGGGTCAACGTTCAAAGCCATCACCTATTACTCGGCATGGGAAGAAGAAGTATTCGCCATCTCAGCTGTTGACCAGAGTCCTACCGGGGTCATCCATATCAACTCTGAGTCTCGGTTGGACCTTCCGTCGCTAGAAGACGCAAGCCAAAAGCAGTTCTTCGGCCATTGCCCGAACGTCGACGCCGATATTCATGAGGCATTCATTCGCTCTTGCAACGTCTATTTCTGGGAAATTGCAGCCAACTTCTGGGCAGGCTTCAAAGGCACAGATTCCGAAAGCGCCATGCAAGATCACGCCCGCAATGTCGGGCTCGGCGCCCGCACGGGGATAGACCTTCCATTCGAGAAGCCCGGTGTAATCCCTGACCGCGAGCTGTTCACAGATTGGGCCGAAACGGGGGACGCCCGGTTGTCTTCTGCCCGGCTCGAAGCGGGTGCACTGTGGAACGGTGGTGACTTGCTCAACCTCAGCATCGGCCAGGGATCTGCAATTGCTACACCTCTGCAGATGGCAACTGCCTATGCAGCGCTCTCAACCGGCAAGCTCTATGAGCCACATGTGGTGCGCCGAGTAATGGACCACAACGGGGTCGTTCTTGAGCAGTACAACCCAACATTGATCCGGGAACTAGAGCTGCCTCCCGGCTTCCTTACGGCCTTCCGAAACGACATGGCCCTCGTCACCCAAGCCCGGAGGGGCACAGCCGACGGAGCTTTTGCTGGCATGGACCAACTCAACCGCACTGGTGGAAAGACCGGCACCGCAGACGGCGCATCGGGCAAGCTTCCCCACGCTTGGTTTGTGGGTGTTACGCCTATTCAGGCTCCTGAGTATGTCATTGCGGTGGTGGTGGAAGAAGGTGGCTCTGGTGGACTCATCGCTGCACCGATTGCTCGAGCAATCATGCAGTACCTCCTAGGCGAGCAGGTTGACCCAATCATCGAAGATGGGCTTCTCAGCACCCTCCCTCCTTGGCTGTTGGATGTAGACCTCGAACAGGTCGAGGCTGCAGCGGCGGGAGGCTGACTCATGAGCTTGTACCTGAGGGAAGACCGCAAAGTGAACATCGCAACCGGATCTGATCCGGTGTTGTTCGTCGTAATGGTCATGCTCATCTCGTTTGGCATAACAATGATCTATTCAGCTACCCATAGTGCTCTCGAAATCGCGGGTGAAGATCCATTCGGCCCCATGCGACGCCAGTCCGTTTGGGCAGCGGGGGCCATCCTGCTATTTCTAGCCTTTAGTTTCATCGACTTCAAGGAGTTGGGGCACTATGCGCCGATGATCTTTGTGCTCACCATCTTTGCTTTGGCAGCTGTCTTCTTGTTTGAACCACGGAACGGTGCCTATCGATGGATCGACCTCGGACCCATTGGGCTGCAGCCCTCGTCGTTCGCGAAGCCCGCGATGGCCGTGATCTTGGCTAGCGCCCTCTCGCGTTCAAAACGGGACGAGGAGCACGGTGAGACCGGGCTTGCTTGGCGCAAGATTGGCCGGGCGTTGGTGGTGTTGGCTCTCCCAGCCTTGCTAATTCTCCGGGGGCCGGATTTGGGCACCACGGTGGTGTTCCTGTTCATGACTGGGATGCTGATCTACGCAGCGGGGGCGAGCAAAGGGCAGGTCGCCCTGCTGGCTGCCGGTGCGGTGGGCACCGTTTGGGCCGTATTGGTGTCGGGATTCTTGGAAGACCACCAAGAACAGCGCATCAAGACATTTCTGAACCCAAGCCTCGACCCCCAGGGTGCTGGGTACAACATCCGCCA
Organism: uncultured Acidimicrobiia bacterium; assembly: GCA_964196085.1. GTDB lineage: Bacteria > Actinomycetota > Acidimicrobiia > Spongiisociales > JAENVV01 > CAXMPE01. The sequence continues at coordinate 6,974 of CAXMSI010000042.1, forward strand.
GAGCCTTAACGCAATTGGCAGTGGTCAATTCAGTGGGACGGGCCTGTTCAACGGCACTCTCACCGACCTACAGTATGTCCCCGAGCAGGAGTCTGACTTCATATTCACAGCGGTGGGGGAGCAGCTCGGTTTTCTCGGCGGCGTAGCCGTGATCTTCCTATTTGGGGTGATTGTTTGGCGACTTTTGGTGATCGCGGCCACCGTCGAGGATTCGTTCGGAGGTCTGCTTATGGTTGGGGTAGCGTCGATCTTCGGATTCCAGGTGTTTGTCAACATCGGTATGACAATTGGCATGCTGCCAGTTACTGGTCTGCCACTCCCGTTCATGTCGGCCGGTGGTTCAGAGCTCCTCGCTATGGGTATGTCGTTGGGAATGGCCAACTCAGTCTGGGCCCGCCGCCCGGCAACGCAGCTAAAAGCAAGGAGAAAGAGCGGCCAAACGGGCGTTGGCGAGGTCGTGAAAGCCGGCGGCTAGTTGCAGTCCTGGAAGCTGGTGGAACACAGAAGAACTGGAGCCGCTAGTCGCGTTGAAGGTTCGGAAAGGGCCGGACAGGGAGGCCGGTTTGCCTCGCAGCAAAGCTCATAGAGAGAGTACGATGTCGGCTTATGCACGACGCGGTGAACTGTAGTAAGTGTGGGACGGCGAACCCGATAGGGGCTCACTTTTGCTCACAATGTGGCTCAGAGTTGGTTCACTTGTGCACGAATTGCCATAACCCGCTACCAGCTGGGGCGGTGTTCTGCCCAATCTGCGGCCATCAAGCAGAGTCGCCCACTGGAGCCCCCGTTGCTGCCCCCGTTGCTTCGGTGGCCTCCACCGAGGATCGTGTTCGACGTTACATTCCAGCCGCCCTGCTAGAGAAATTGGAAGCGGCATCCAAAGCAGGGGGAAAGCTGCAAGGTGAACGCAGACAGGTCACGATGCTCTTCTGTGATGTTCAGGGGTCGTCGAGCGCTGCCGAACACCTCGACCCAGAGGACTGGGCCGACATCATGAATGGCGCCTTTGAGCATCTCATCACTCCGGTCTACTCCTATGAGGGCACACTGGCTCGCCTCATGGGAGACGCCATCCTCGCTTTCTTTGGCGCTCCGATCAGTCATGAGGACGACCCTGAGAGAGCGGTGCGAGCGGCTCTGGAGATTATTGAGGGCATCGGCCCGTACAGGGAATCTGTGAAGGCTGAGTTCGGTGTCGAGTTCGACGTGCGCGTCGGGATCAACACGGGTCTAGTAGTCGTCGGCGCCGTCGGATCAGATCTACGAGTCGAGTACACCGCAATGGGCGATGCTGTGAACATAGCTGCTCGGATGGAGCAAACGGCTCAGCCGGGAACTGTCCAAATTTCTGATGACACGAAGAAGTCGATCGAAAAACTGTTCAAATTTGAAGATCTGGGTCGGGTGGAAGTGAAGGGTCGCTCAGAACCGGTGCCATCCTGGCGAGTGATCGAACCTCTAGCCCGTCCTGAGACGACGAGGGGAATCGAAGGCCTCCGGGCTCCGATGATCGGCAGAGATGCTGAATTGGCTGTACTCAAAGAGGCGATGGAAGCTGTTCAGGCCGGTGGCGGTGTCGTGGCATCGGTAATGGGTGAGGCCGGTCTTGGCAAGTCACGCCTCATGTCTGAGTTTAAGGAGTCTGTTGGCTCAATTCCTTGGCACGAGGGCCGTTCACTCTCGTACGAAACTGCCTCTGCTTACGCTCCAGTGAGGGGCGTGTTGCGTTCGATCATCGGCATCGAAGCCCAAACGCCACCCTCGGAGATCTGGGGGTTTGTCGAGGATGCTGTTGGAGATGCTATCCCTGCAAGGGTCGCTGAAGTAGCTCCGTTCATTACATCGGTCCTTGGCGGAGAGGTGCCGCAAGAGCACGCTCATAGGCTGAACTATCTTGTGGCGGAGGCGTTACAAGAAGCGATATTCGGTAGTGTCGTCGAGCTCGTTCAAGGCATCTGCGCCGTTGATCCTGTTGTGCTGGTGTTTGAAGATCTGCACTGGGCAGACTCTGCCTCGCTAGAGCTCGTAGGACGGCTTCTAGCGCTCGCCGAGTCGTGCCAGTTGCTGCTTGTTCTCGTATATCGACCGCGCCGCGATGACGGGTCCTGGAAAGTTCGAGAAAGAGCGGAGCGCGATCACCCACACCTTCACCAGACGATTGACCTCTCCCCTCTTGATGACTCTGACGCTCGACTACTGATTGCTGAACTACTTGCGGTCGACGGGCTGCCAGAAGATGTTCGGGTTCTCGTGCTCGACCGCTCAGCAGGAAACCCTTACTTCCTTGAAGAAGTCGTACGGTCCATGATCGACGCTGGCGTCGTTGGGCAGGTCGACGGGAAGTGGGTGGCGATAGGGGACGTCAGATCTGTCGCGATTCCAGAAACTCTTGCAGCGCTGATAACTACACGCCTCGACGCCCTTGCTCCCGCATTTCGAAGCGTCGCTCAGGTGGGTAGCGTTCTCGGCAGGGAGTTCCGGTATGAGGACGTTGCCGCACTCTCAGGCGGTATCGGTGACCTTGATCAAGCTTTGGCTGAGCTTCAGAAGCGGGATCTCGTTCGGGAAACGGCCCGCGTCCCCCGCCGGGTGTACCGCTTCAAACACGCTTTGGTGCAACAGACGGCCTACGAAGGCATCCTCAGGAAGCAGCGGGTAAAGCTGCATGCTGCCGCTGGAGATCACATGAGTCGATCACAGCCGGATCGGGTCGAGGACATTGCCGAACACTTCGTGGCTGCAAAGCGATCTGACTTGGCACTGCCGTACTTGGTGGCGGCTGGGGAACGACACCTCAAGGCGTTCTTACTTCCTGAAGCTCATGAGAGTCTAAGTCTGGCGGTTTCTACGATTGATGAGAAGCCAGCCGGCCAGGACGCACTCCTAAAGCGGGCCCTTGAGGGCATCGGCACGGCTCATGAAGCGGCTTTCGAGATGGAAGAGGCAGCAACGGTCTACCAGCGGCTCGTGACTGAGGGAAATCGGCTTGGGAATCAGGAGATGGCAATTTCTGGCACCAACAAGGTCGCCTTTATCAAGGGCATCTTCTTTGGTCAGCGGGAGGAAGCGCTCGAAGACCTGATTGCAGCGGAAAGTCGAGCGACAGAGGCTAACGACGGCGAGGGTCTCGTCGAAGCCTGCATTGCCCAATGTTATTTGAGAACAGGATTCGCCGAATTCGATGAGGTCGAGTTCTACATGAAGAAGGTCGCAGAATTGGGGGAGGAGATGGGTGTTGTCGAGACGACGCTGTTCGGCATGGCTCATTTCGCAAATAGCCTGGTTTACATGACCCGTTTTGACGACGGGTTGGAACAGGCGGAGAAGACGCTGGCGAAGGCTGAAGAGTACGGTCATCTCAAGTACAAAGCTGAGATGCTGACCTTCGCAATCCCAGTCTGTCATCTGAGAAATGGGGATATCGATTCTGCAATGGTTGCTCTCGAGAGAGGAATGGAAGTCGCTCTGCAGATTGGCGACAGAGCGTCTGAAGCCCAGGCTGCAATTAGGCAGGGGCATATAGCAATGCAGCAGGGATCATTCGACGAGGCGCTCTCCTCTTATAATCGCGCTGTCATCGCTGGTCAGGCAACCGGTATTCCGTACGTCATGGCGGTCGGCGTGTGTACTACGGGCAGTTGTTACCGCCGCATCGGCGGATCGCTCCTACAAAGAGCGCTTGAGCTCCACAGTGAGACACTCGAACTCATGAAACTCCCGACGGGAACCACGTATGGAGCTTGGATGTGGTCTGAGATTGGGCATTGCAACCTGCAAGCGGGTCATCTTGATGGGGCCGATGAGCTGTTTCACAGAGCCATTGATGAACCCACTGCTCCAATGTGGCTGATGAGGCCTTCTGCTCTGGCTGGGCTTGCTGAGACCGCGATTGGCAGGGGAGATATCGGAGCCGCTATTACGGCCTTTGAGGAGATGAAGGAATACGTCACTGAGCGTAAGATGGCAGATCAATACATTGACGTTGAGTTGCTAGGTTCGAGGCTTGCTTCTGCCAGGGGTGACTATGAAGCGGCTTTGCGCTCGTTGTCACTCGCCGAGTCGATGGCGAGAAATAACGGGCTCAAGCGTATCCTTTTCGACGTACATGTTCTGCAGCATGCTGTGTATGACAAAGAAGGCAAGCAGGAGGCGGCTGACAAGGCAGCCTCCCTCGCCAGGGAAGTTGGAGGAGAGATCCTCTCAGGTATCAGGGACCAAGAAGTGCACCGCGCATTCAAAGCACAGATTGAGATAGCTTTAGGAAGCTGAGCGCTCGTCGTCTGAGTTGCGGTTCTGGCACCTGTTCTCTTTTGGACCGCCGTCTCGCTGCGCCGAGGTCTCACCCCAATGGGGCGGTGCCCCTCCTCGTTCGCTGGCGTTCGCATTTTCTCCTCGGACGGGCTCCTAGCGTTGTGCTTGTTCCGTCACAGGCCCACTCTTTCACACACAAGGCACACCTCTAGGACAGCTCTGGTTGGTGATCTGCCAAGTGTGGCTTCCCAGCCACATCCTTCCGAACACAACGCGAAGCCACACGATGCAAGGGGGGGAGAGAAGCGCCGTTGTGTGCGAACCTTTGGTC
>CAXMSI010000042.1:11565-11902 GCA_964196085.1 uncultured Acidimicrobiia bacterium
ACCATTGTTGCGCAGGCTTGAGCAGCGTCGGGCGAGAACTCGGGTTGTAACCTCTGCTCCGGGCTAAATTACAAACATGTACCGAACTCGTGATCATGGTTGGATAGAGGTTATCTGTGGGCCCATGTTCTCTGGGAAGAGCGAAGAGTTGATCCGGCGGGTTGTGCGGGTGCAGATCGCGAAGCGTCCTGTCCAGGTGTTTAAGCCGGCGCTTGATGATCGGTACGCCGAGACTGAGATCGTGTCTCATTCCAAGCAGTCGGTGACTGCCATTCCTGTTGCGGATTCCAAAGAGTTGCTTGAGCGGGTTGACCCTCGCACTGAAGTGGTAGGGGTT
>CAXMSI010000043.1:0-2872 GCA_964196085.1 uncultured Acidimicrobiia bacterium
TGGCGTTTTCAGCCTTACTGGCTTCAGGTTGAAATCGACGATAACCCGACCCCGAGCGACGCGCTGACGCTGCGCTCGCACGGCCGCTTCGTTGAGATCGGCAGTTTCCTCACGCCACAAGAAAAACTCGATCTCGCAAACCCGCTGCGCACCGAGCTGAACAAGCTGCGCGATTCGCTGCGGGTAAGCGCGGGCGTGCTCGACGGCAATGTTGCAGCGATTTCGAGTACCCGGCTTCTAATCGGCGATATCGGAGTCGAGGCTGAGGCTCAAGCAGCGGTGATGGGTGGAATATTGTTGGTTGGGGGCCTGCTGTTTGCCGTGTCTCAGCTGGCTGTACTAGTTGTGGGTGTCGGGGTCTGGCGTGGAGAACTTCTGGCTCCGAGCAAGGGCGACTCCAATAAGTCCAAGAGCGAGAGCTGAGACGTACCACCACAACATCCCTGTTCCGAAATGAAGCCGGAAGGGCTCTGTGACAGCTCGGCTCAAAGCTGCGAGGGCGAAGGCAAGTGGTCCAGTCCACGACGGGACTCTGTCACGCTGGAGTCGGTGCACGACAACAGCGGCCAATAAGAAAATGAGACCGGTATAGATACCGATGGGGTGGCGAGTGATCCCCCCCGCCGAAGTGAGCCCAAGAGATGCCTCGGTCCCCAGACAAGTACCCCGCACCAAGCATCCTATCTCCCAACCAGCGAGACCGATCAGGCCGGGCACGGCCACAAGGGCTGCTCCAAACGCGGTGTTCTTCCTGAACTGCCAAACAATGACAGCTATGAACCCAACAGTCGCTCCAACAGTGGACACGCCGGCGCGGACAAGAATGAAGTCTCCCAAATGCGTGAGTGGGTTGGTGTTGGTGCCAAGCATGTACCAAACACGACCGGTGACGAGGGCCATCATGGCTGCTCCCAGCAGTACGTCGGCAACCTTCGGACCGTCTTCGGCTTGCAGGCGTTTTGCTGCAACCGTCATTGCTCCGTAGGCGACTACGACAGCACCAAGGAGGCTAAATTCCATGTGTCAGGCTCCGGCGATGAGGTCTTCGATTCCTTGAACAAGTGCTTGCTCGTCCAAGATGCCGCTGTGGGTAGCGACCACGTTGGCGTCCCCATCTAAGAAGTAGGTTATTGGGACTCCGAAACCGCCGAAGGCTGCGGGCACGCTCCGGTTCTGGTCGAAGAAGTGATCGAACGGCAGTCCAAACTCAGCGATGAATGCTTGAGCTCCAGACTGTGTGTCCTGAACGTCGACGCCAACAAAGTGCACGTCTTCGCCGTACTCGGCGAAGGCTTGGCTAAGGAGAGGAGCCTCCGAGCGGCATGGGCCACACCACGAAGCCCAAATGTTGACTACTGCTGGTCGACCGTCGGCGACAACGGCTGCGATCACCTCGTCTGGCCCACCCTCCGGTAGGTCGTTGATTCCAGCAGAAGAACCACCGGCGCTCGAAGTACAGGCGGTAGCTATGAAGGTGAGAACGATCAGCAAGGGAAGTATTCGACGGTGCATAGTGCGTATAACGGTACGACAAGGACCCCTATTTCTAAAATTTTCAGTCGGTTCGTCAGCAGGTGGTTTTGGCAGGGCCTTTGGCGCGACACAAGAAGAGGAAATCTTATGGCCTGTTGGGGGCTGATAGCGATCTCAAGGTAGGAACACTGATTCTCACCGAACAAGAAAAGGACTGCTCTATGTCGCTCCGACTCCCCAACTGCGCGTCAGTACATGTGAATCCAACCCAGGCAGAGATGCGAGAATGGGTCCAAGAGGCCATGCCCCGGATAACTGAGACCGAGTTCGGCAACTTGAACTATCAGGCTCAGGTCACGTCTCGATTGAAGAATTCGACTTTCTTTGTTTCCGACACTGAGGTGCACCAGAACCGGATGTCTCGAGCCGACGCCGCTCGATGGACGGAGGCTCAAGACGGATACGTTGCTGATAAGGAAATGATCCTCCTCACAGGCTACATCGGTCCCGACCAGGGGTTCCAGACGGGCTGTGAGCTTTTCATGGAGAAATCCAACGCCAACATCCCGGCCATGCAGCAGCAGTTGCTTTTTCCAGCCGACGATGGTTGGGAGCGTGAGTTCACGGTCATCTACACCCCGGGCCTGAGCGCTCCTGGGATGCCTGATGATCGGCTGATCCTTGTGGACTTGGAGAACTACGTGACCCGGGTTATCGGCTCAGACTACTTTGGTGAGTCGAAGATGGGCCAGCTACGCATGTGGAACCACCTCGTGTTCGAGCGAGGGGGGTTGGCTTTACATTCGGGCCTAAAGGTGTTCCCCGCAGCACAAAACCCCAGCGGGGTTGAACAGTCAGCCCTGATCATCGGGCTCAGTGGCACCGGCAAGACCACGACCACATTCCGCCAGCAGCTTGGCTCGTTGCCAGTTCAGGACGATTTTGTGGCACTCATGCCCGAAGGAAAGATCTTTACTTCCGAGAATGGCTGCTTCGCAAAGACATATGGCCTCGACGCGGATGACGAACCGACCATCCATGGAGGGACGGTGCGTGAAGATGCTTGGTTGGAAAACGTTGGCGTTACCGCCGAGGGAGTAGTCGACTTCTTCGACACATCGCATACCGCCAACGGCCGATCCACCTTCCCACTGGCCAACATTCGTCATCGGGATCCCAAAGACGTCCCGCCAGCAACCTTCCTCCTGATCTTGAACCGACAAGACTCCATCACCCCGGCTGTGGCAAAGCTGGGACGACATCAGATCGCTGCGTACTTCATGCTGGGGGAGACCAAGGGGACTTCAGCTGGGGGAGCGGCCGAGGCTGGCAAAAACCTCAGGGTGCCTGGCACGAACCCGTTCTTTTTCAATGACGATGCAATGCAGGCAAACCGGCT
>CAXMSI010000043.1:2882-11770 GCA_964196085.1 uncultured Acidimicrobiia bacterium
GAGCTGCTTGAAACGATGCCTGATCTAACGGCTTACGTGATGAGCACGGGGCGAGTTGGGGGCGACGAAGGGATCGACGGCTCTAAGAAGATCCGAATCCCGCACAGCTCGGCCATCGTGCAAGCAATTGTTGAGGACTCAATTGAGTGGGAGGACGATCCCGAATTCGGCTACGAGGTAGCCCGTTCAGTCCCGGGAATCGATGATCTAGAGCTACTCCAACCGGTACGGTTGTATGCACGCGAGGGCCGGTCGGAGGAGTACAAGGCGATCGTGAGCCGACTCAAGGCCGAACGGGTCGAGTACCTAGCTGGCTATCCGGCATTGAGACCAGAGGTCCTTGCCGGGATTTGATCTGCTGAGGTATTCAGAACCGAACGTGGTTTCGGGGTCTGGAGCGCTGATATCGCCACTCGTCCCTCGTCATCTCTCGGTCAGCAAGGTCGTCGAGCCTGAGATATTCGAGGTGCGATAGTGTTTCCCTTAAGGCGAGACGTTGGGAGAAGATGTCGAGGTTCCGTCGGAAGAGCCCGCCCATCACTGTCCATGCGGTTGCTGGTAGCGTGATTTCGTCGAGCGTCTCGTTGAGGCGTCGTTCATGATGCAGGGCGATTTGGTCGGCCCGCTCAGATCCTCGCCCCACCACCTCGCCGTGGGCTGGGAACGTGAGATCGAACCCGGCGTCGCGCACCCGGTGTAACGCGGTGATGAAGTCGTGGAGCGGATTTGGATCAAACGACTCTTCGAGGAACCCGACGAAGGGTGTGATTCTTGGAAGTACGTGGTCTCCTGAGAACAGCGCTCCGGTCTGGGAGTCAGCCAAACAGATGTGAGCCACCTCATGACCTGGGGTGTAGAGCACCTCTAGTGAGCGCTGGTCATCGACTCGAATCGTATCTCCATCAGAGACGAATTCACTCGGGGTGGTCACAAGGTTGAACCAATCAGGGACTGTCTCTTCGTGGCGGAAGAAGTGCACGAACTCGTTAGGCGCTCCATGGGCTTGAGCGAGAGCAGCGAAGCGCTCACCCCAAGCTTCCACATTGTTGTAGTACTCGAGTGATCGCGCAGCCATGTTGTGCATCACGAACTTGCAGTCGAGTTCTTCAACCAAACGTGGAGCGAGTCCTACATGATCAGGATGGAGGTGGCTGACTACCAACGTGTGGACCGAGGTCAGATCCCAGCCGAGATCGTCGAATCCCGATGTGAGGGCTTCGTAGCCGTCCCTTGTCCCGATGCCGCAGTCGATGAGTGTGATGCCGTCGTCGCCTTTGATGGCATATGCGTTGATCCAATCGAGGCCCTTAAAGGGGATAGGCAAGGGCAGACGTGCGATCGAATCGCTGAAGAGCTTGGCGGATGTGCGCATTAGTTGTGCGTTGACTCTTTCACTGTGAAAGTGATGTCGAGAGTGACGTCGTACGACTCTGGGATGCCAGATGGGTCTACGCTCCCACCGACCTTGACCACTTCAAAGGAAATGATCTCATCGATGGTCACGGCCGCTCGTGCGAGAACGGTCTTCACTGCGTTTTCTATGGAACGGGGTGACGAGCCAGAAACGCGGACTGTCTTTGTGATTGAGTTCATAAGAGGAGCCTAACGAGCGACGCGGCGCTTGGTCTAGGATTCTGCCATGAACGATTGGGATATTGACAGTGGCGGAGTATTGATTCGGCGCACCAGGGTTGGGCAGCTCGAGAACAACTCCTATGTGATCGCCTGCAAAGAAACAGGAGAAGGTGTCCTAGTCGATGCCTCTTTCGAAGCCGATACCTTGGCAGCGAAGGCTGCGGATGTGCATATCAACGCCATCCTCAGCACCCACGGGCACTGGGACCATGTGTCAGCTGCCATGGATCTTAAGGCGATGCTCGACGTTCCGTTCCGCCTGCATGGAGCAGACATGAGAGATGATATTTGCGACCTGCCGGTGGACACCCCGTTGGTTGACGGAGAGATCATTACGATCGGAAAGGTCGAAGTGAGAGTGGTTTCGACTCCCGGGCATACACCAGGCTCAGTGTGCTTCTTGGCTGGTGATCACGCTGTGACCGGAGATACCTTGTTCCCCGGTGGCCCCGGACGTACAGATTTCGCATATGGAGACTTCGATGCCGTTATTGAGTCGATTCGGTCGCAGCTGTTCACCTTGCCCGGCCACGTAGGGGTGTTCCCAGGCCACGGCGACACCATGAGTACGATTGGTACCGAGTCACCAAACCTGCAGAGTTGGATCGCCCGCGGCTGGTAGTTACCCAGTAAGAACAGCCCACCAGAGCGCAGCCACCAAAATGATGCTGGCGATGAAGTTGAACCGGAAGATGCGCACCGCTCCAGATCGCTTCTTGGTGAATCCGATAAGCCTTTCGATGTAGGCCTCCCGCTTCCACCACCACAGACCGAGCACCGTCGTGAAGAGTACGGCGAAGCTGAAGATGCTCCCCGCACGGTCGGCTGGTTCCGCTGCTGATTGGACTGCCCAGAGGGGCAAAAGGCTGAATCTGTTCACGGATGAGATCTTACTCATGGAATGAAATGAGCTGGTTGTGGGTTATGGCGAGTACTCGAAAAGGAACCGCTCATGTTTGAATCAATCCGCTCGTTCTTCGATTCGGTGCAGCAGTACCCGGATCTCCCACTTCTTCTGATGCGCCTAGTTGTTGGCTTCGTCTTTGTGGTTGCCGCCCGCAATAAGCTGAAAGATGTCGCCGAGTTCGCCAAGGGCAACGAGCTTCCCCTTCCAATTGCTTGGCTCACCGTCTTCGCGGAGCTCGCCGCTGGTATCGGTATAGCATTGGGCATCCTGACCCAGGTTGCGGCCCTCATCATCATGGGACTCATGGCGGGATCGATGTTCTTCCATATTGTGAAGTGGAAGTCCAAGTACTGGGCTGCTTCAGGTGGTTGGGAGTACGATCTGATGCTGTTCACTATGGCCTCTGTGGTTCTGGTGACGGGCGGCGGCGACATAGCGCTTTACCAAATGCTGTAGCTAGGGTCTAAAATGAGGCGATGTTCCATATTGCTGCCTTTTATAAGTTCGCTTCGTTCCCTGACTTTGAGCGCTGGCAGGATCCGCTCAAAGAGTTGATGGCTGCAAACGAAGTCAGGGGCACAATCCTGTTGGCGCCCGAGGGGATTAACGGAACCATTGCGGGGACCAAAGCCGGAGTAGATGCAGTGCTCTCTCACATACGGTCGGATGAGCGGTTTGGAGACACACTTACGAAGTGGTCAGAGGCAGAGTTCGCTCCGTTTCCTCGCCTCAAAGTGCGCTTGAAGAAAGAGATAGTCCGGATGAAGGTAGGCGCGATCGACGTCGCCAACGAAACTGGACGCAAGGTCGATCCAAAGGATTGGAACGACCTCATCCGAGATCCCGACGTTGTGGTTATCGATGCGCGCAACGACTACGAGTATGCCATTGGCACTTTCGAGGGTGCCATCGACCCTCAGACCGATTCCTTTGGTGAGTTCGCCGACTGGATCGAGGGACACCCAGACATAGACAAGGACACCAAGATTGCGATGTTCTGCACCGGCGGTATTCGATGCGAAAAGGCCTCTGCCTACCTCAAGGGGCAGGGATTCGAGGATGTGAATCAACTACACGGTGGCATCCTGCAGTACCTCGAAGAGGTGCCCGAGGAAGACAGTGCATGGGACGGGCAATGCTTCGTATTTGACTGGCGAATTTCCGTCGGGCACGGCCTTACTCCAGGCGGCATGGACTTTTGTGAGAACTGCAATCGAGCGCTGGACCCCGGAGTTACCTGTCGCTTATGCGGTGAGGTGCCCACGCGGAGATCTACCCCCCAAGATCTCGAGCAGCGCGTTTAGTGTCAGTGACCAACCTGGATTTCGCCGCGGCCTCCGCTGTCCACAAGGTGGCAGAGGATTCCTGGGCGGCTGAATTCAAAGAAGGCTGGGGGCTTGGGGGAGTTCCAAACGGGGGCTACCAGATGGGAGTCGCAGTACGGGCAGCGATAGCCGCCAGTGGCTTCCCGGACCCGCTGTCTGTCAACGCTGTGTACACGAAACGTGCTTCTGAAAAACCAGTCGAGATCAAAGTGCGAAAGGTGTATTCAGGAAGGACAACAGCTTCGCTGCACCTGTCGATGGTCCAAGATAGCGTGCTCGTAACTGAGGTCACGGCCCTTATGGGTACTCTGGGATCAGCCTCGGATCAAGTGCTCTGGAACGACCCAATGCCTGACATCGTCTCCCGATCGCAGTGTGTCGAGATCCGCAGTTCTGACGAGGCCCCCCTCCCACCACCGATCGTCAACCGGATGGCTATTTGGGCTGCAGAAGAAGATGCCGGCTTCGCCACTGGCAATCCATCTGGCAGGTCCCTCTTCCGTGGATGGACGAAACTCAACGACGGAAGTGACATGGACGTCGTGAGTGCTGTCACAGCTACCGACGCTTTCCCGCCGCCGATCTTCAACACTGGCTCTGTCTTTGGTTGGGTCCCAACCTTGACTCTGAGTGTTCAGATCCGGAAACGTCCAGCAAGCCAATGGCTGTATGGTCACTTCTCGACTGACTCGATCAACGGCCAGTACTTCACAGAAGAAGGCCAGCTTTGGGACGAGTCGGGCGACCTTGTGGCCGTGAGCCGCCAATTGGCAGTCCTCCCTCGCTAAGGAGGCAGGAACTCGACCTAGTTTCGTCCTGGGTTCACCGCTGCCACGAGATTCTTTGGATTCAGCATCCCGTAATCGAAAATGAATTCGGAGCCGTCCTGCATGGTGATGACAGCCTGCTTCATGAGTCGCTTCTTGCGGAGGTCTGCACTGCTCACCTCTTGTCTGGGAAGCGTCAAGGTGAAGTCCGTTGATGTGTCTCGAAAGTAATTGCCATGCCCGCCCGTCAAGGCGAAGGCACCGAGAGCGGAACTGATTGACTTCACAATCTGTGCGTTGCTCGAATCGTAGAGTCCGACAAATGAGACCACTTCGGGCGTCAACGTGAGTCTCCCCGTGACTCGTCCGCCGTTTGTGGGGAGGTAGTTAATGGTCCAGGTTTGGTTGGTCATGGAGTCCTTGTTCGTCGCTGCAACGGTAGCGCCCGAGATTTGTATCTGTGTTTAGAGAACTTCTGGCTGGGGCTGGGTTCGCTTGGTCTGGTGTCGAATGATAAGGCCGAGAGTTATAGCGACGACAACTATACCCCCCACCTGGAGGGGCGTGACGTCCTCCTCCAGCCAAACAGCTGCCAACCCAACCGACATCGGTGGCAGGCTGAGCGTGAGGATGGATGTCGTGCTGAGGCGCAGGCGCGGGTGTGCCCAGTTGAGCAGAAGGTGTCCTGACGCTGGTCCCAGCAAGAGGAGCAGCAGCCATCCCCACTGTTCGCTGGTCGGTGGGGTAAGGCCGTCGTCGAGGAAGAGCAGCCCTGGCAGTAGGACTAAGGCAGCGACAAGCCATGCAGCTGTTTGGAACTCATGAGCCGGCACCTGCGTCCGGGCCTTTTTGGCGAGGGCGAAGTATGCAGCCGTGGCGAGCATGGCTCCGACTGCGAGGAGATCGCCGGTGCTGCTCCAAGTGGGATCTCCCGATGATCCGAGGACGACGACGCCCGCACCAACGGTGGCGACAACCGTCATCGCTATGAGCCATGCTCCGACCTTCTCTCGGAAGAATCGCGCTGAAATCACCAGTATCACCAATGGCTGGAGGGCTCCGATCACGGTCGCGTTTGCGATCGTTGTTGTCTTGATGGCCGAGAAGAACAAGGCAAGGTCGGCTCCAAGGGCGAGTCCTGCGGGTGCGCTGATGCGAAGATGCTCCCATGTGAGTTTCTTTCGTCGGGCAATGAGTACCGCCCAATAAACCACTCCAGCTAGAGCGAGGCGCCATGCCGCAAGCCGGTAGGCTTCCAGGGGCACCAATCGGACGAGAATGTTGCCAACCGCCTACAAGATGACGGCCCCTGTTGCTGCAGCGAGGCCCGCTCGTTGCTGGTTCAAAACTGGTCGGTTCTCAGAACCGACATCAGAACCGAGTCGACCCACTCGCTGTCCCAGAAAAGGGCGTCCCGCATCACACCTTCTTGCCTGAACCCGACCTTTCGATAGACATGCTGTGCTCTTGGATTGAACGAGTACACCTCGAGGCCGATTCGGTGTGTCGGTGTCGTCGCAAAAACATGGTTCACGAGCAAGCGAGTTGCCTCGGTTCCGTAGCCCATCCCCGTGAAGTTGGAGTTGAGCGCGATGCGGAAGCCGCAGGAAAGATTGGCCTGGTCTACAGCGAGGATTACGGCTTCGCCGCAGTACCGCCCCGAACTGTTCTCGATCACGGCGAGGTCGAGTCGATCATCTTGTGCTGGTCGCGAGCTAACCCACGACTGAACTTGCTCCTTCGTGAACGTGTCGTGGGTTCCCGTTAGTCGAGTGGACTCCTCGTCATCGAGCGAAGCGAAGTAGGCGTCAGTGTGTTCTGGGGCAAGTTGGGTCAGTGTCACCAAATCGCCGACCAGCGTCGGCTTGTCAGCGAAGTCAATCGGGGAGGGCATCCCAGCAGATTAGTGCTCGAGATGAGTGTTACTGGTGGCGGTTTCGAAGTTCGTCCATTACTGCTGAGGGATCTAATCCGCGCTCTCGCATCGTCACCAGCAGATGAAAGACCACATCGCTTAATTCTTCGGACAGCCGCTGGTCAGTGGCTGATCCAGCTGCGTGGTTCTTTGCTGCAATCAAGACCTCGGTGGCTTCCTCCACGAGCTTTCTACCTGTGAGGTCGGGGCCGGCTTCTATGAGTTGCGTGGTGTATGACTCGGCGGGAAGATGAGTCGCCCGGTCGTCGATAACACGCCAGAGGGTGTCGAGAAAGCGAAATTGCGAGGCGTCGCTTGCAAAGCAGTTGGCCTCGCCGGTGTGGCAGGTTGGACCGTTGGGTGTTGCCTTGATGAGCAAGGCATCGCTGTCGCAATCAACCTCCACCGAACCGGTCGCAAGGGTGTTTCCGCTTGTTTCGCCCTTCTTCCAAAGCTGTTGACGCGATCGGCTCCAAAAGTGCACGAAACCCGACGAGATAGTGAGCGCAAGGGCTTCCTCATTCAGGTACCCAAGCATCAGAACAGCGCCACTTTCGGCGTCTTGGACGATGCCCGGGATGAGCCCGAATTGATCAGTGGTGAGAGTGCTCCAATTGCTCATGGTGTTGTCCTTACTGGTACGCCAGCTGCTGCCATGGCAGCTTTGACTGAAGTGATCGCGAGTTCTCCTCGGTGGAATATCGAAGCAGCTAGGACGGCGTTGGCTTGGCCTTCCTGGGCGGCTTCAATGAAATGTTTTGCCTGTCCGGCACCACCAGATGCCACTATTGGCAGCGAAACAGCGGCCCGCACGGCTTTGAGTAGAGCGATGTCAAAGCCAGCTTTGGTCCCATCGCGATCGATCGAGGTGAGCAGGATTTCGCCAGCACCCAACCTTGCTCCCTCGGCGGCCCATTCGATTGCGTCGAACCCGGTCTTGGTCCGGCCCCCGTTCACGACAACCTCCCATTGGTTGTCCGCCACTTTGAGGGCGTCTATTGAAAGCACGACGCATTGGGAACCGAACTGCTGGGCACACTCGGCAATGAGTTGCGGGTTTGTCACGGCAGCTGTGTTGATCCCCACCTTGTCCGCACCGGCGCGCAGGGCTGCCCGCATGTCGGCCACAGTGCGCACGCCACCGGCAACGGTGAGCGGGATGAAGACCTCACTGGCGGTTCGCTTGATGGTATCCAACATGATGCCTCGGCCCTCCGGCGAAGCGCCGATGTCAAGGAAGACGATCTCATCGGCCCCTTCCTCGGCGTACCGGCGGGCCAGTTCGACCGGGTCGCCCTCATCGGTGAGATTCTCGAAGTTGACACCCTTGACAACCCGCCCGTCCTTTACATCGAGGCAGGAGATGACTCTGGTCATCAACATGCCAGCGCTACTTCCTCGAGCCAGTTGGACAGCAGCTGGAGACCATTGCGGCCGGAACGCTCGGGATGGAACTGGGTGCCCACCACGTTGTTCCGCCGGGCGGCCGCGACAAAGGTACCTCCATGAGTGGATTGGGCAATCGATTGAGCGTTGCTGAGGCCAGAGGGAGCGTAGGAGTGGACGAAATAGAATGAGGAGCCCTCGTCGATCCCTCGGAAGAGCGAGTCGGCCACCGGGTACGACACCTCGTTCCAGCCCATGTGGGGGAGCGTCGGTGTGTTGATGAGTTCGGTGACCTCTCCGCCCATGATACCGAGGCAACGGGAGTCGTCTTCTGCTGACCGTTCGAAGAAAAGTTGCAGGCCCACGCAGATGCCCAAGAGAGGCCGTTTCCATTGTTTCAGTACCGAGTCAAAGCCCTGCTGAGATAGTCGTGACATGGCAGGTGCGGTGGCGCCAACCCCTGGCAGTAGGAGCCCATCAGCGCCATCGACGTCTTCTGGGGTCGTGACCACGAACGTCGCAGCCCCGACAGCCTCAAGGGCGTTAGTAACCGAGATCATGTTTCCAGCGCCGTGGTCGATAACGGCGATCCGGGTCAAAACGAGCCCTTAGTAGACGGGATAGCGCCAGCGCGACGCTCGTCTATCCCGACAGCCATACGAAGAGCCCTTGCGAGAGCTTTAAAAGCCGCTTCGGCAATGTGATGATCATTGCGGCCCTCGGCTTGCAGGTGCAGGGTGATGCCTGCGGTGCGGGCGAGCGCTTCCAGACAATGTGGCACGTTCTGCGTGGAGAGATTTCCGATACTTTGACTTCTGAATGGAATACTCAAGACAGCGTATGATCGCCCGCCGAAGTCGAGGGCGCATCTCGCGATTGCCTCGTCCATCGGGATCACCGCATCCCCGTACCGCGTGATACCGGCTCCGTCACCGACGGCCATGGCGAGAGCT
>CAXMSI010000044.1:0-11324 GCA_964196085.1 uncultured Acidimicrobiia bacterium
GATCTTCGAGGGTCGTGATGCCGCCGGTAAGGGCGGAACCATCCGCAGGCTCACGAGATACATGAACGGAAAGCGCTATCGGGTGGTTGCGCTGGGCAAGCCAACTGAGGAACAGCGCCATCAGTGGTACTTCCAAAAATTCGTAAGCCATTTTCCGACGGCAGGCGAGATGGTGCTGTTCGATCGCAGCTGGTACAACCGGGCGATGGTTGAGCCGGTGTTCGGTTTCTGCACGGAAGAAGAGTATGAGAACTTCTTGGTAGGGGTGAAGGGATTCGAGAAGGACCTTGTCCGGCAGGGCACTGTCTTCCTCAAGCTCTACTTCAGTGTCACCAAAGGCGAGCAAGCGCGCCGATTCGCTCGCAGGCAAGACGACCCGCTTCGCAACTGGAAATTCTCAGAAGTGGACATGCAGGCCCAAGCCTTATGGGACACGTTCACCGAGTACAAGCACCGCATGCTGAAAGAGACCTCAACAAAGGTTGCTCCCTGGACGATCATCCGTTCGAGGAGTAAGCAGAAGGCACGCTTGAACGCGATGAAAGTGATTCTGAACTCAGTGGATTACGAGGGCAGAGATCTGGATCTTGATTTCACCCCTGACCCGGAGGTTGTTGTCACGGGCGAACAAGAGGTGGCCCGAATGGATGGCCACTTCGAGGGAGACGGACGCTTCAAAAGCTGAGCCCTGTGATCTGGAGGGATCGGGCTTCACTAGAGCGGACCTTACGAAGGCCAACCTTCCGTTGTCTGCGCTGAGCGCCACGTGATTCAGCGACGGAGCTAACCAGTCGGGGTCGCCGGCATGAAGTGGGGAGGCGTCTGTGGGCTGATGGAATCCTAGGGAGAGTTCGTCGAGCACCGCGCCGGTAGAGGCTGGGGTGCCCGAACGCTGGTGGGCCCTTGCCTCCAAGCTGGTATTGTCCCTGCCTTACAACTGGTAACAGGATTGATCGTGGAACGATACAACCCATCAAGCATTGAGAAGAAGTGGCAGGAGCAATGGGAGGCCGACGGCATTTACCGTTCGTCTGTCGATTGGGATCGGCCGAAGCACTACGCGCTCACCATGCTCCCCTATCCGTCCGGAGACCTCCACATCGGGCATTGGTATGCCATGACTCCGCCCGACGCCCGAGCTCGGTACATGCGTATGAAGGGCTTCAACGTGTTGTACCCAATGGGTTTCGACGCTTTTGGCTTGCCCGCCGAAAACGCTGCCGTACAGCGCAACATTCACCCAGCTGTGTGGACTGCTGCCAACGTGGAGCGGATGCATGGGCAGCTGCGTTCCATGGGTTGCATGTTCGACTGGGAGCGAGAGGCCAACTCTTCTCAGCCAGCGTATTACAAGTGGAGTCAGTGGTTCTTTCAGCAGTTCTATAACCATGGCCTGGCTTACCGCGGCGAAGCGGTTTTGAACTGGTCTCCCTCACTGCAGACTGTGTTGGCTAACGA
Organism: uncultured Acidimicrobiia bacterium; assembly: GCA_964196085.1. Classification (GTDB taxonomy): domain Bacteria; phylum Actinomycetota; class Acidimicrobiia; order Spongiisociales; family JAENVV01; genus CAXMPE01. The sequence goes on from CAXMSI010000044.1 coordinate 1,459, forward strand.
GCAGGTCATCGACGGACTCGATGAGCGCAATCGACAGCCAGTTGAGCAGCGACTCATGGAGCAGTGGTTCTTTGCTATTACCAAATACGCTGACGAACTGCTGTCATACGAGGGTATTGATTGGCCCTCGTCAATCATGGCTGTTCAGAAGAACTGGATTGGTCGATCTGAGGGTGCGTCTGTCACGTTCACAACCGAGGGTGGAGCCGCGATCGAAGTATTCACGACTCGTCCAGATACGCTTTGGGGCGCAACCTTTATGGTCTTGGCACCTGAGCACGGTCTTGTTGCCGATCTCACGTCTGCAGAGCAAGCCGTCGAAGTTGCTGACTATGTGTTGGCTACCAAGGGTCGCTCTGAACTGGAGCGCATGGAGAATGAGCAAAAGACAGGGGTCTTCACCGGTGGCTTCGCCATCAACCCGGTCAATGGATCCAAACTCCCGGTGTGGATTGCCGACTATGTCCTCATGGGGTACGGCACCGGTGCGATCATGGCGGTTCCCGCTCACGACTCGCGCGACTTTGAGTTCGCTAGGGCCTTCGGGCTTACGGTGGCCCCTGTCATTGCAGGGCCCGATGGTGAAGTAGCCGGAGAGGACATGGAGGCTGCCTACGTCGGTTCTGGAACCATGTTCAATTCCGGTCCTTTGGACGGCACTCCAGTCAATGACACGAAGGGTCGGAAGAACCCCTCTGTTGATGCAGCTATCTCGTTGCTGGAAGAAGCTGGGACGGGCGCTGAGACTGTGAACTTCCGCCTCCGAGACTGGGTGATCTCTCGGCAGCGGTATTGGGGCGGTCCCGTTCCAATTCTCTATAAAGAGGATGGAACAATTGGCCTCGTTCCTGAAGCCGATCTGCCGGTGCTGCTGCCAGAAGACGTTGAGTTCTTGCCTTCCGGTCGGAGCCCTCTTACCTATAACGAAGAGTTCCTAGCCGCTGTAGATGCTGACGGTCATGCGGCGCGTCGCGAGACAGACACCCTAGATACCTTCATGTGCTCCTCCTGGTACCAGTACCGCTACCTCAGCCCGTGGTCATCCGATGCCGCGTTTGACCCCGAAGAAGCTGCCTATTGGTTGCCAGTCGACAACTACACCGGGGGCTCAGAGCACGGAACCATGCACCTGCTCTATACAAGGTTCTTCACCAAGGTCATGCGCGACATTGGAATCTTCGATGAGACCAAAGCGATCATGGAAGCTCATGGTCGCAACACCGAGGGCGTGTTCGACGAACCAATGTTGGAGTTGCGCAATCAAGGGCAGATACTTGGCTTTGAGCGGGTGGGCGATGTGCTTGCTGTCACCGGATCATGGCTCGATGAGATCTTCGCTGCCGACACAGTGACCGTAGTTGGCTCGAGGGAAGAGTCGGACGCAGAGATCACTGGTGAACTCATGGGTCGAACCGAGAACGTGTTGCGAATCCAACATGGTGAAAGGGTCGTGACCGTTGAGGTGACCGATCGATCGGTTGTCGAGATCGCAACCATTCCAGGTGTCAACGATGCCAGTCAACTCAAGCACCACCTTGAAGTTGAGCGTATGTCCAAGACTCGCGGGAACGTCGTGAACCCTGACGAACTCGTAGAAGCCTATGGTGCAGACACCGTGCGCACGCACCTGATGTTCGCGTTTGACTGGGTCAAAGGCGGCCCTTGGGATCCGAGCAGCGTCAATGGTTCCCAACGCTTCCTCGCCGATGTTTGGAAGCTTGGGTCTATCGACTACGAGGCCGTTTCCAACTCTGGCGACCGGGACATCACGCGTGCGGTCCACCAAGCCATCGCCAAGGTCGACCACGACATGGAAACCTTCTCGTTCAACACTGCCGTTGCGGCGCTCATGACGTTACGCAACACGATGCAGACTGCGCTCAAGGATCGCTCCGTGAGCGTCGAAGCTTGGACCGAAGCCATTGACACTATGTTGCTCCTACTTGCTCCGATTGCCCCTCATATCAGCGAAGAACTGTGGTCGGCTCGGGGTCATAGCGAGAGTATCCACGTTGCAGCGTTCCCTGTCTCTGATCCAGCCTTGGCTGCAGACGACGTGATTTCACTCATCGTTCAAGTCAATGGGAGGGTTCGCGACAAGATCACTGTGGCCGCAGATATCTCCGCCGAAGAGGCTGAGTCCACCGCTCTGGCTTCGTCGAAGGTTGCTGAGTGGGTTGAAGGCTCCACAGTCCGCAAGGTCATTGTGGTGCCGGGACGCCTCGTCAACATCGTTGCCAACTAGTGCAGCGCATACAGTCGGTTCTTAGCGGCCTCACGGGAGACCTTGTCGAGCGAGGTTTACTCGGTGCGGATCTAGAACGCGTGAAGGTACGGCGAGCCCCTCAATGGTTGTGCGATGCGTGGCCAGAGAAAACCAAGGCCATGACGCTAGGCACCATTGTGCTCTTCCGTCCAGAAGTTGACACCGATTGGTCTGAATCCCAGATCACTTCCTTGTTAGTTCATGAAGTCACCCATGTTCGCCAGTTCCGTCAAATGGGTGTAACCACCTTCGCTATCAGGTACCTCAGCGACTACCTGAGAGGCCGAAGGTCAGGCCTGAGCCACTTCGACGCCTACGAAGCAATAGAGCTAGAAAAGGAAGCTAGGGACGTCGCACGAGAGTATCTAGCCCCCGAGTAGGACGCGCTACTCAATTACGATCTTGTCGAGGCCTTCTTCGGCTTCTGGAAATTCCATGTTCAAGGACTCCAGATGATTGATGAGGATCTGGGTGATAACTAGGTTTCTGTACCACTTGCGGTCGGCTGGAATCACGTACCAAGGGGCGTGGGGGGCTGCTGTGTTTGCGATTGCAGCTTCGTAGGCAGTCTGGAAATCGTCCCACAACGCGCGGTCATCGAGGTCGCCTCTGCGAAACTTCCAGTGTTTCTCTGGTTCGTCGAGACGGGCCTGGAATCGTTCTTTCTGAGCCTCCTTAGAAACGTTAAGGAACACCTTTATGACTGTGGTCCCCTCGTCAGCCAGTAGGCGCTCGAAGTCATTGATGTGGCCGTACCGCTTTTGCCATTGCTCCTCGGGCACGAACCCCTTGACCCGGACCACCAGGACGTCCTCGTAGTGGGAGCGGTTGAAGATGGCGATTTCACCTGCACCCGGCGTGTGCTCGTGCACTCGCCAGAGGTAGTCGTGGGCCATCTCTTCTTCGGTGGGCTTCTTGAACGAATGGACCGTTACTCCCTGCGGGTTGAGCCCATCGAACACGTGGCGAATGGTGCCGTCCTTGCCGCCAGCGTCCATCGCTTGGAACACAATCAGAATCTTGTGCTTGCCTTCGGCATAGAGCAGCTCTTGCAGTACTTCCAGGCGGTCATTCAGCGGTTTGAAAAGCTTTGCGCCAGCTTTCTTATTCCCGTCAAAAAGAGCTTTGTCTGCTGGATCATGATCAGCCAGGGAGAAGGTGGCTGACTCGACTCGGTATCGGTCTGCGTTTTCAATCATGGCGCAATCATAAGGCGACGACCGCCGAATGCGGCACGCTGACGGACCCCTTCCCTTCTGGGCTTCGGTCGGGTACAACTACTTCTGCGGGTTGTGAGGTGAGCATGTCTGGAGCTTCGTCGTTGATCCGTCACCCTCGACTGCCTATTTGGGTGGCGGCGGCCATTGGGCTGATTCTGATTCTGAATCTGGGTTGGAAGCTCGCCGCCCCGCTAGAGGAGCTCCCGACCGATGCTGGAACTGCTGGGGCTCTCGTTGATCACTCGAACCCGTTGCCCAAGACAACAGTCTTCACTGTGTACGTGTCTGGAGCCGTGGCGTCTCCGGGCCTGGTGGAGGTGCCAGAGGGTTCTCGAGTTGCCGACGCGCTGGCCGCTGGGGGAGGAGTGCTAAGCGCTGCCGACCTCGGCCTACTGAATCTGGCAACGTTTGTGAGAGATGGAGATCACATCATCGTCCCCGAGGTAGGAGCACCGAGCCCTGTTCTAGGCCGTGTTGCAGATCAAGGGGTGCGGATCAATACCGCTACCGTGATTGAGCTCGAGAGCCTGGCAGGTGTTGGTCCCACCACAGCGGAGAAGATCGTTGCATACAGACAAGAAAACGGGCCGTTTCAGAGAGTTGAAGACTTGCTTGACGTACCTGGCATCGGAGAAGGTAAGTTGGCCGGCTTCCGTGGCCAGGTGATTGTGCCTTGAGCTGGCCCGACCCAACATCTCGTTGGTTCCTCTGGGCAGCAGTTCTATCGACGGTTGGAGCATCCGTCGGACTGTTGGCAGCTCCGCAAGTAGCGGGTGCCGTCGTTTTGGCGATAGGTATTGCTCTTGTCTCGTTGGGAGGAAAGTGGCGCCCCCTTGCCCTAATCCTTGTGTTGGGTTCCTTCTCGGGTCTTGGGGCAGTCCGGTCAGATCAACGGGTGCTTGCCGCCGATCTCCCCGAAGGGAGAACGGTTCTGAGCCTCACGGTACGAACCGATCCTCGCAGCGGGGCCCGAGACGAGTACGTGCTGGTGAGTCCGACCGCTATTGATGGGGTGGCGTGGTCGGGTCCGATGCTGTTGGCTGGCGGTCCAGAAGTGCATCACCTGAGTTCGGGCGAGCGCATAACGGCAACTGTGGTGGTGTCACACACGCCGGGAATGGCCAGGGGTCGGCCGTACGCTGGGGTGTTGCAGCTTCGCGAAGCAACTTCCGAATCGGGTCCGGTCGGGCAGTTGGCAGCCAATGCAGTGCGCTCCCACATTGGGAGGTCACTCGAACCGTACGAAGAGCGGCAGGGGTCGGCGCTCCTTGCTGGCTTCCTTATTGGGGACACCAGTGGCATCAGCCTGGTGCGTCTCGACGAGTTGCGAGCTGCAGGGCTTACCCATTTCGTTGCAGTCTCAGGTTCCAATGTGGCCCTGTTCTTGTTGCTCTGGTGGTGGCTACTCGCACCGTTGGTCCGTTCTGGTCGGCTCCGGGCACTGTTAGGGCTGTTCGGGTTGATGCTGTTTGTCACAATCACGCGCGCTGAGCCGTCAGTCGTTCGCGCCAGCGTGATGGCTGCTTTCGTTCTCGTGGGCCGGGCGGTTGGCTTACCGATAAGCGCTTGGCGGGCACTGGGGTTGGCTGTGACGGTGTTGGTGTTGTTTGACGCACATCTCATTGGATCAGTTGGATTCCAGCTATCAGCAGCAGCGACTGCTGGTGTTCTTGCTGGCTCAGGCGTCGGGCGGGGGAGAGGCCCGGCATGGCTTGTCGGTGGATTGGCAACTTCTGTCTCGGCACAGCTGGCTGTTGCCCCGTTCCTTCTTTGGCACTTTGGTGAGATCCCGCTGCTCTCGCCTCTTACCAACCTGGTGGCTGCGCCTTTGGTGTTGGTGTCTACATCGGTCGGGGGAATTGGTGCGCTGGGAGGCATTGACCCGCTGGTGCGCTTTGGGGTTGGTGTTGGGGAAATGGTGCTGTGGGTGGCCTCGAAGGCGGCGGGGTTGCCAGTGATGGGGTGGATGGGCACAGGAGTGGTGCTCATGATTGGTTACGCAGCAACGTTTAGGCGAACTCGAAGGTGGGTGGTGACCGGAGCGTTTGTGGGTCTGGTCCTGACGGTGCGAGGTCCGGCCCCAGTTGAAGGCCCAGCTGTGATCTTCTTTGATGTTGGCCAAGGTGACTCAGCAATCGTGATTGGACCCAATGGTGAAACCGTACTCTTTGATAGCGGTCCTGACCCGGTGATGTTGGTTCGGAAACTGAGGGAATACGGAGTTGACCGTCTTGACCTCGTGGTGCTGTCACACCGACATCTCGACCACGTTGGTGGCCTGCTGGGAGCCATTGGCGAAATCCCGATTGGCGAGGTGTGGCACGCGCAGCGGTCTGACGAGGGTGCGTTCGGCCCCGTGAAGCTTGCGCTGGATGCGCATGATATCTCTAGGCGGACCCCATCAGTTGGAGAGATATGGCGCGTGAAAGGTATTCAGATCACGGTGCTCGGTCCACTTCGGCACTATGCCAATCCGAACGATGAATCGGTCGTTGCCTTGGTAGAGAGTGGGAGCCACCGGATCTTGTTTTCGGGCGACGTTGAGGTCATTGCTCAGCGTGAACTCGGAGCCTACGGAGCGACTATTCTCAAAGTTCCGCATCAAGGGGCGGCTACCTCAGATAGAGATTGGTTGCTTGCCAACGTGGGTCAAATGTCGGTCGTACCGGTCGGAGCCAACACGTACGGGCACCCAGCAGACTGGGTCATTGAGTTGCTTCAGGCGTCGGGATCGCTGGTCTGTCGCACTGACGAGGATGGTGACATCGTGGTAGATCTAGAGTCCCCGGCCAGCAGTTGCTGAGACCTCATGGGGCCTCGGGAATTCTTGTCGCAGCCTCAAGTTCGGCTTGCGGGCCCGCTAGATTGTGCGCTCCGGCTCAATTCGAGGCTGGTCGAATTGGTGGGAGCCGGTGTGGATGATCTGAGAATTGGAGTCCTGGGTTCCGGGGCCCGGGGGCTACTCGCTGAGTACGCTCACCGCCCAGACGATGGCTCCAGAGTGGTGGCGGTCTGCGACACGAATCCAGACACCCTTGCCAAATGCCGAGAAACCTATGGCGCAGATATCTTTACTACAGACAAAATTGCCGAGCTATTCAGCCAGAATCTTGATGCTGTCTTCATTCTCACTCCGGACTTTCTCCATGAAGAACAGGCCATAGCGGCTCTGAATAGGGGACTTGCTGTTTACCTAGAGAAGCCAATGGCGATCACGACTGAAGGTTGTGACCGGATTCTCGAGGCTGCAGCCAAGTCGGATGGGAGAGTCTATCTGGGTCACAATATGCGCCACATGCGTTTTGTTCTCAAGATGAAAGAACTCATCGACAGTGGTGCAATCGGTGAAGTGAAAACAGCGTGGTGTCGTCACTTCGTTGGCCATGGGGGCGATTTCTTTTTCAAGGACTGGCATTCGTTGCGGGCCAACGTCACGGGACTGCTCATACAGAAAGCCGCACATGACATTGACGTTCTTCATTGGCTTTGTGGCGGGTACAGCAAGCGGGTCAACGCGATGGGCACGCTGGCTGTCTACGGACAACCGGTGCAACGCCAGCAGGGGCCACTTCCGCGGAGTGAGCTGGCCAGACGCGATATCTGGCCTCCGCTGTCCCATACCCAACTCTCCCCTGAGATAGATGTGGAAGACCTGAGCATGATGCAGATGGAGCTGGATAACGGGGTGTTAGCTGCCTACCAGCAGTGCAATTTCACACCTGACTATTGGAGGAGCTACACCATTATCGGGACCGAGGGTCGAATCGAGAACTTTGGTGACACGCAACCCGGAGCGGTGATCAAACTATGGAATCGTAGGGTTGGTAGCTACCACCCAGAGGCCGATGAGACCTATGCAGTAGGAGCCGATGACTCGGCCCACGGGGGATCCGATGAACGCATTGTGGCTGAGTTCCTTGGGTTCGTTCGCCGAGACGTAACACCTTCGACGTCGCCCCTAGCTGCCAGGAATGCGGTTGCGGCTGGCTACGCAGCATCGCAGTCCTTACGCAACGGGGGTGTTCCGGTCGACATTCCGCCTGTCCCCAAGGCACTAGTCGACTACTTCGGGTGAGCGCCACCGAAGTACCTTCGTTGCGACATCGTGGCGGACCGTCGGGCGCTGATGAACGCCTGCGGATGTCGTACAATCGTTTCTATGACAGCCCAGGCTTGCCAGATTGATCAAGAGTGCCGGAGCTCCTGTGGGCGTTAGTTACCTCACGGCAGCAAGGAACGATCAAGGCTCGTGGTTTCAGCTGCAAGAGCGCGCTGAGGCAATCCTTAAAGAGTCCGGAGCCACCTCAGTTGATATCCAGCGAATCCATGTTCCAGACAAGGGATCCGGAGGTGAGGGCACCTCACCGCTGAGGAATGAGGTTGGACCGATCGTTCCGGCCCTGCAGTCTCTCTCGCTGTTCGGTGATAGGCAGGTCGTTGAACTGATCGATGCTCAGAATCTTCTCAAGGTCGAAGCCGAAGCCATTGCCGACCTTGTGACTGGCATGGATCATGAGATGGTGCTGCTGGTAGTCATGGCACGTGGCAAGGCACCGGCTGTGCTCGACAAGGCTCTCGTCGCAGCCGGGGCTGCCAAGGAGGACTTCCGCCAGGTTCGACAAAGAGATGCAGCGGGCTGGCTAACCAATGAAGCTCGTAAACGGCACATCCAGATGGGGCCAGAAGTCCGTGATGAGCTCTTCAAGGTATTCGGCACGGACTTAGCCGCGATAGCGTCGGCACTGGATCAACTCGACGGCACTGAAGTAACATTTGAGGCCGTGAAGGGGCGCTTCAAAAACCGACCCGACTTGGCGCCCTGGGATCTCACTGACTCGATGGACAAAGGCGATGTTGCAGGTTCGCTCAGATTGCTTGCTGATTACTTGGTGCACAGCCACCCACTGCAGCTCATTGGATTCCTTGAGAGGGATCTGCGACGAAAGGCCATGGCATTGTCGGCTGATTCGCTGACCGAATTTGCTGAGTGGGAGGGTGCGAGGGCAGATAACTTCGCCATCAAGAACACCTACACAAAGGCTCGCAACCTGAAGCACGAGAATTTGGCCAAGGCACTTTCGACGCTCGAGAAGGTGGATGGAGCTCTCAAGAGCGCTCCAGAGGCGGTCCATCTGGTGATGCTCGAACGGCTGGTCGTCGCTTTCTGTTTCTGGTACCGGTAAGTTCAGCCTCGTGAGAACTGGCTGGTGGCAGCTACGACAGTGGTGGCGAGGTCATATTCGATACTGACAGCCCCACTCGCTGGGTGCCCGTAGATGGGCTAATGAGCTGGGCCCCCTGAAGTTCCTGCGCGGCGGGAACCTGGTCCATTCTGTTCTGAGGACCGCTGGGTTAGTTCTTAGTGGACGGCTGACGTCGATGCGTTGCCTGGCCCGGAGGCCGGTTCTAGCTAGGCGTTGTTGAGACCCTTGGCGATGGCCGACTTGCGACGAGCAGCTGTGTTTTTCTTAAGCAGGCCCTTGCTGACTGCAGTGTCGATGGCCTTTTGGGCCGAACGAGCGAGTTCGGCGGCGTTTTCGTCCCCAGCAGCAGTGGCCGCAGTGGCAGCGTTGATGTGCGTGCGGAGCTCAGAGCGTGCTGAGCGGTTGCGAGCGTTGCGGACGACCGTCTGGCGGTTGCGCTTCTTTTGTGACTTGATGTTTGCCATGTTGCTAAGACTTCCTTGATTCAAAAACGTTGGAACAGTGGGGTGCACGCTGAGCGTGCGCAGAAGAGCGAGTTTAACACCCTGCGCCGCAGAACTGCTAACTGAGAGAGGGGAGGATCTTACTGGTCAGGAGTTGGAACTCTTCCGAGTACTCAGAACCAACTACGATTCTGGTTGCTCGATCCTCGAAAGCCCCATGACCGCCACATCGCGTATCCGTAACTTTTCCATCATTGCTCACATCGACCACGGCAAGTCAACATTGGCTGACCGGCTCCTTGAGCGAACCGGTGCCGTGTCTGAGCGAGATATGAAAGAGCAGCTGCTCGACACCATGGACATCGAGCGCGAGCGCGGCATCACCATCAAGGCCCAGACCGTGCGAATCGACTACGACGCGGCCGATGGCGAGTCGTATGTTCTCAATCTCATCGACACCCCGGGTCATGTAGATTTCTCATACGAGGTGGCCCGGTCGATGGCGGCTTGCGAGGGAGCGATCCTTCTTGTTGACGCTTCCCAGGGAGTCCAGGCCCAGACGTTGGCAAATGCCTACCTCGCTGTTGAGGCAGGCCTCGAGGTCATCCCAGTCCTCAACAAGATCGACCTGCCAGCGGCAGAACCTGAGAAGCGGGCAAAAGAGATTGCTTCGATAATTGGAGGAAACCCCGAAGACGTGGTGCTGGTTTCGGCCAAAACGGGTGAAGGAACC
>CAXMSI010000045.1:0-7888 GCA_964196085.1 uncultured Acidimicrobiia bacterium
CGGGTCGACCACAAAGGAATCATTCGTAGCTCGTATGAAAACGACGGGATCCCGCTGCCTTCGGACCCCGACGGGATTGTGGACGGCCACCGGGTCTGCAAGCAGTGGGCCAGCCGCAAGGCAGTCCAGTCCAATTACAAGTTCGACATCTACTACCAGTACACCGACACCCCAGCAGGCACGTACTGGGAGAGTGCCTACCTCGAGGTCGATCGGAAGCCGTCGGCGCTCATAACGTTGGGAACCGATTTTCCATCGGCACAGTACTTCCGAGGTCGCAACACAGACCACAAGGCCGTCTCGCGGTGTCCTAACGGTGACTGCTGCAGAACTCCGGACCCCGCCCTGCTCGAAGCTTGGGGTGACGACGTGTGGCCAACACCTCACAGCCAGAAACACCTTTTGGCTGCGCTCCCTCAGGAGATCTTCCCTGGGACTGATCTTGGCGAAGTTATCGAGTTCGTCTCGCGGCAGTAAGACTAAGCAGCGGCGACTAGGCGACTGCGTCGACTCCAAACAAGGCTCTGAGTTCGGCAAAGAGTTCCGAGCCAGCATTCACCTGAAAGTCGTTGAGCTTCAGCACCTTGTGCCCGGCACTGTTCTTGAGATGGAGCACCACAGGCGAGTTGCCTGGGTGTCCACCAAGAATCTGCTTCAGCTTTCCAACGTTGTCCGGACTCAACATGCCTGGCGACACTTCAAGGGTCACCGTGTTGCTGGGATCAAGCTTCGGCTCTTTGAGAGCCTGACACATCACCTTGCGATCGTCGCCTCCGCGATTGTCTACCCGGCCCTTCACAAGGAGGATGGAATCCTCTTGAACCATCTGACCATACTGCTCAGCGGTGTTAGAAAACATCATGACTTCAGTCGACCCAGACAAATCTTCGAGCTGGAAGAAGATCATGGGGCGGCCAGCTTTGGTCATCTTGCGTTGGATTCCGTTGACAACACCACCAACCACGCAGTCGTCGCGGTCGTTGAATCGCTCCAATCCCGCAATGTCGGAGGTCACCAAGGCTCGGAGAGCTCCTTCAACACCAAACAAAGGATGATCGGAGATGTATAGGCCCAGCATCTCCTTTTCGAACTGCAACTTAACCTTCTTGCCCCACTCGTCCTCCGGGATCACGAGCACCCCTTGGGTCTCCACATCACTATCACCACCAGATCCGAACAAACTGAATTGTCCAGCCTCTTCCTTGCGGCGGCGACCGATGGTTGACTCCAACATTCCCTCGAGCACCATAAGGAGGCCCTTTCGAGAGTAACCAAGGCTGTCGAAGCCTCCGGCCTTGGTGAGCGACTCCAATGTTCGCCGGTTGAGGGCGGTCACATCAACCCGGTCGAGAAAGTCTTGAATGTCTTTGAAGGGTCCATCGGCATCCCGGGCATCGGTGATTTTGGCAACTACTGACTCGCCGACGTTGCGAATGGCTGACAACCCAAACAAGATCTCTCCTGCAACAGCATCGAAATCAGTTGTGGAACGGTTGATATCGGGAGGTCGAACCTTGATCCCCATCGTGCGGCATTCGCCCAAGTACAGGGAGGTCTTGTCCTTGTCCTTCTTAGTTGAGGTGAGCAGTGCGGACATGTACTCCGCTGGGTAGTGGGTCTTGAGCCAAGCGGTCTGGAAGGCAACAAGGGCGTAGCAGGCCGAATGAGACTTGTTGAAGCCATAGCCAGCAAAGTACTCGATAAGCCCAAACAAGCGCTTACCCAGTGCGGCTGGATGACCGTTGGCTTCGGATCCCTGAACAAACAACTCTTCTTGCTGGGCCATCAGCGAGGGAATCTTCTTACCCATTGCCTTTCGGAGTCCATCAGCCTGAGCCATTGTGAATCCCGCAATCTGCTGAGCAACCTGCATGACCTGCTCTTGATACACCATGATGCCGTAGGTGTCAGAGAGGAAATTCTCGAGCTCAGGATGATCGTATTCGAGTTGGGCTCTACCGTTCTTTCGATCGGCGTACATTGTGTGCATATTGGCACCGAGGGCGCCGGGGCGGTAGAGAGCGTTGACAGCAATGATGTCATTGAACTCGGTGGGCTCAACTGCCTTAAGCAGCGAGCGCAACCCCGCCGACTCAAGCTGGAACACGCCAATGGTGTCGCCATCGGCGAGCATCGCAAAAGTGGCTTCGTCGGTAAGGTCGACGTTGTCGATATCAACATCGACGCCATGATTCTTAGCAATCATCTCAAGAGCCCGATCGATGATGGTGAGGTTGCGGAGACCAAGAAAGTCCATCTTGAGAAGGCCTAGGCCCTCAACTGCGTTCATCTCGTACTGGGTTACTGTCTCAGCGCCTTCGCCTTTACGTTGGAGCGGCACAATCTCAGCAAGCGGTGTTGGACTGATGACTACAGCAGCCGCATGAATCGAGTCTTGTCGGCGCAGCCCTTCAAGTCCCATAGCCATGTCGATGATCTTCTTGATGTCAGGTTCGTCGGCGTAGGCCTGTCGAATACCAACACCTTCGTTGTAGAAGCTTCGCTGCGCCGCACCTGCATCGCGACCTGGATCAACGAGGCAATCGTCGATCTTGGCCTCGGTACCGAGAACAGCCTGAGGCCACATCTTCGAAATACGGTCGCCATGTGCGTACGGCAAACCTAAGACTCGAGCAGAGTCACGCACTGCCTGCTTGCCTTTGATAGTAGAAAAAGTAACGATTTGAGCAACGTGGTCGGACCCGTACTTACGAGCAGCATATTTGATCATTTCACCGCGATACCGATCATCAAAATCCATGTCGATATCAGGCATCGAGCTACGCCCCGGGTTCAAGAAGCGCTCGAAGATGAGCCCGTATTCTAGGGGGTCCATGTTGGTGATCCGCAGGCAATACGAGACAATCGAACCGGCAGCAGAACCGCGGCCTGGACCACAGCGGATCTTGGCTTCCCGGGCGTAGTTCATAAGGTCCCACACGATGAGGAAATAGGCGGGGAACCCCATTTGGTCGATGATCTTGAGTTCGTGCTCGATGCGATCGCGAGTGCCGTCCTCAAGAGTGTCGCCATACCGCTCGCGAGCACCTTGCATCACAAGCTCTCTCAAGTACGTGGACTCAGAGTGCCCGTCGGGAACGTCGAATGCAGGCAGAAGGATCTTGTCGAACTCAAGAGCAACATCGGCCCGCTCAGCAATCCACAGGGTGTTGTCGCAGGCAGCCTTATATTGGTCGTCAGGAAACAATGACCGCATTTGCTGAGAGCTCTTGAGGTAGTACTCGGGGCCGCCGTTGAAGCGGAACCGCCGCTCATCATCAATAACCGACCCCGTCTGAATACACAGCAGTGCGTCGTGGGCGGCAGCTTCATCTGGGTACACGTAATGTGCATCGTTGGTAGCCAAGAGCGGGGCTCCAATCGCCTCGGAAATGGTCACAAGATCAGGCAGCACCCCGCGTTGGGCTTCAAAGTTATGGTCGTGGAGTTCAATGAAGAAATTGTCTCGACCAAAGATGTCCTGATAGGTGGCAGCCATGGCGATGGCGGCATCAATATCGCGTTCGTTACGGGTGTTGCCCTCTTCACCTCGTGCATCGGGGGCAAGCAGTTGCGGCACCTGGCCTCCCAGACAACCAGACGTGGCGATGATGCCCTCTGAGTGTTCCGCCAGGAGCTCGTGATCCATGCGTGGTTTGTAGTAATACCCCTCCAAGTAGGCACGCGAGGCAAGTTGCATCAGATTGCGGTAGCCAACCTCATTCTCGGCAAGCAACGTGGTATGAAACCGATTGCCTCCCCCTCGGGGCCTATCGAAGCGGGACCCTTCGGTGATGTAGGCCTCCATACCGATGATTGGCTTGATGCCAGCTTTCGTCGCTGTCTTGACGAAGTCCACCACTCCATACATGACACCGTGATCGGTAATGGCTACCGCGGGCTGGTTGTCAGCCAGTGCTGCTTTGATGAGTTTGTCTACCCGCGCTGCCCCATCGAGCATCGAGTACTCCGTGTGAACGTGGAGATGAGCGAACTGGTTAGACACTTAGGACCTACAGAGAGAACTACAAGGGTGGGATTCGACGATACCACGAAGTCAGTGGCTGGCCGACCCTTCTCAGCGTTTCTTGAGCGACTTTTGCATGAAGTAGAACGCTATTCCAGCGAGAAGCCCACCTAGGTGCCCTTGCCACGATATTCCAGGGCTAAATGAGATCACCAGATTGATAAGTAGGATCGGGGCGAAAGCCCTCAGTTGCCTGGTACCCAGACCTTGTTGCTTCGCATCAATGGCGTTACCGAGGTAATACCCAAACAACCCGTAGACAGCCCCCGAAGCCCCCACGGTTGGCCCCGAAGACAGGAAGAACACCACAGCACCGCTCGCCAATGTCGCAAAAACGTATAGGCTCGCAAAAGAGCGGGATCCCATACCCCGCTCAAGGCCGATTCCGAGAATGAACAAGGCATACATGTTGAAGGCCAGGTGGATGAACCCGCCATGTATCAAGGCGTGGGTAAAAAACTGCCAAGGCTCGGTGAGCCCCGTAGATTGAGGCCACATTGCCAACAGCGCCCAATCGACCAGTCCAAAACGCTCAGCAGCGGAAATACCCAGGGTGATGAACAACACCGCTCGCACAACAGGCGCCCTGCTGAACCGACTAGCAAGGCCTCCACCCGCTGGTCGCATGACCTGTTGGGTGCCTTGTTCCCTGACACACGTCGGGCAGTGTTGGCCCACAGAACCAGGGTTCGCGCACGCTCCACAGATGTGCCTCCCACACCGGCTGCACTGCAGATAGGCCTCGGTATTGGGATGGCGATAGCACGTCGGAATATTGTCCATGCCTAGAGCCTATCTAGCTCTCGGTGTTTGCTCGGAGGTCAGCAAGGGTTGCCTCTAGCTCCGCCGGCAACTCCGAGATAGCAGTGATCTCGGTTCCGGATACTGGATGCACGAACTCCAGTTTGTGGGCGTGTAGCCATGTTCGGTTGAGTCCGAGTGTCGGCGTCTCAACAGTCCGATAGGTACGATCACCCACGATATGGTGGTCAATGGCCGCAAAGTGAACCCGAATTTGGTGGGTTCTTCCTGTCTCAAGCTGCACCTGGACAAGAGCGACAAGCGGGTGAGACCACTCCTCCAAGAGCCGGTAGTGGGTCCGGGCGGGCTTGCCATACGGCGAAACCTCACGGCGAGTCGGGTTGCGACGGTCACGAGTCAAGGGCGCATCAATAGTTCCGGTCGGGACATCGAACAACCCGGTGGCAAGGGCCAAGTAGGTTCGCTTAATCTCCCGGTCCCGCATCTGAGCTTGGAGGGCGTCAAGAGCCTCCTGAGTCTTGGCAACCAGCAGCGCCCCAGAAGTATCTCTATCAAGTCGGTGGACCAATCCCCAACGGCCGGCGTCTCCCACCTCGAGCATTTCAGGCCACCGGTGGACCAACCCACCAGCCAACGTTGTCATCTTTCGCTTGGAGGTGGCATGGACAACAAGCCCGGCAGGCTTGTCGATTACTGCAAGGTGTTCGTCTTCGAACAAGACGCCGAACTCAACGTCTGGATCGGGTTCGAACACGAACTCTGGGATCTCAGGGAAGGCTATCTTGCCCCCTGCGTTGACCTTGGTCTTGGGGGCCACTACCTCGCTGTTATAGGTAGCTTCGCCGCTGACCACCATCTCGCGAGCGACCGACCGTGGCACATCGGCGAGACGAGCCAGCACCAAGTCTACTCGCTGGCGATCTAGGTCTTCGGGAACAAGTTCAGTTGGCAACGTCTCTCCTCAGCCAAGTACTAACAATCAACACCCCTACGCCGATAGTGAGTGCGGCATCCGCGATATTGAAGTTCCAAAAATTAGGCAGCTTGATCCAGTCGACTACCGCTCCGTCGAGGAAACTATCGGAGTACAGCACCCGGTCCCATACGTTACCTATCGCACCGCCCAAGATGGCCCCCATGGCGACAATGTCGGCCCGGAACTCCAGTGTTGTCGTCATCCAGAGAATCATCGCAATGGCAATGACTACGGCAGCGGAGAGGACAACCCCCCCATTTTTGAACAAACCGAATGCAGCCCCAGAGTTTCTGGCATATTCGAAAGACAACCACCCCGGTATGACCTCACGAGGATTGCCCGGCAGGTTAGCTAACGCCCACCGCTTGGTCCACTGATCAAAAGCGACCACCAAAACAGCAGAGGGAAGAGCGAAGGCAACCTTGCGCATCAGAAACAGCTCAGGTCGAGTAGCGGATTCGCGAAGCGCACGGCACGCACTTGGTGGAGTGTGGCAGAGCCTTCAGACGCTCCATTGGGATGGGTTCCCCGCAGACTTCACACAGGCCATATTGGCCAGCTTCCATCTTGGCGAGGGCATCGTCGATTTGGTGCACTTCTTCGAGGGCTGCAGCATCAATCTGGCGCAGAAGCTCGTACTCGTAGGACAGAGTGCCGCCCTCGGCAGTTGTTGGATCGGGCACCCGTTCTGCAGCCGCTTCATCATGAAGAGCATCTTCGATCTCTTTTTCTCTTTCGTCGACCTTGTCAACAATCTCCTGCTTGCGCGCGAGCATGCTCTCGCGGATGCGAGCAACGGTTGAATCAGCTAGTTGTCGTGCCACTGGGACGCTTCCTTCCTTGCTAGCCCGCTCGTTACGAACTGGCTACCTCATTATAAATCGTGGTCAATTTCTGTCGAGCCTCGTCGGGCGTTACACCCAACAACAGCACCCTTTTCGACCTACTGCCAGAGCCGGTTAGGAGCTCTACCTTGACTCCGAACGCACCCTTGAGTTGTTTGAGCAAAGCCTCGTTGGCTTTGCCCGACTCTGCAGGGGCCGCGACCCGGACCTTCAAGGCATCCCCATGAGGGCCTACCAATTGATCTCTTGTTGCACCAGGCACCACCCATACTTCGAGGACGGCACCGACTGAGTGCGGGGTAATCATGGCGGGAGGTTACCCCATAGTTGAGCTTTCGTGGGGAGCTTTGGGAAGTTTCGCGTTCTCTTTGACATCCGGCTGTGAAACATCACACCCCAACGGCGCGAAGGGAGTACGATTACGCCGTCCCGACACAACGAGCCTATGCCACATTTCACTCGCATCACAGCACCCCAATCCATCCCAGAATCGGAAAAGGCAGTCCTTGATCTCTGGCGAGAAACTAATGCTTTCAAGCGATCCATTGATCAGCGGCCTGTTGAGAGTTCATACACGTTCTATGACGGGCCGCCCTTTGCCACGGGAAGTCCACACTACGGCCACATCTTGGTTGGCATCATCAAGGACGTCGTCCCCCGATACTGGACAATGCGCGGACACCGGATTGAGCGCAAGTTTGGGTGGGATACGCACGGCCTCCCTGTTGAGATGGAAGTTGAGAAGCAACTCGGACTGTCAGGTCCTGACGCCATCGAGCAGTACGGCATTGGGGCATACAACGAGCACTGCCGAGCACTCGTTAACAAGACCACCGACGACTGGGAAGAGATCACCGAACGTATTGGCCGTTGGGTTGACTTCCACGACGATTACAAGACCATGGACCCTGAGTTCATGGAGTCGGTTTGGTGGGTCTTCAAACAGCTTTGGGACAAGGGCTACATCTACTCCTCCCACAAGGTTGTCCCGTACTCATGGGCAGCAAACACGGTGCTATCGAACTTTGAAGCCAACGAGAACTACAAAGACGTTGACGACCCTTCTATCACCGTCAGGCTCAGAGTTACTGCTGGCAACGATGTTGCAGCCGTAGGTGAGTTCTTAACAATCTGGACAACCACGCCTTGGACGCTGCCTTCGAACCTAGGCGTTGCCGTGGGCGTCGACATTACGTATGCCCTTGTAGAAACCGCTGTCGGAAACCATTGGGTTGCCGAAGCTCTTGCTGACACCGTATTCCCCGATGCGACGACAAT
>CAXMSI010000045.1:7898-8292 GCA_964196085.1 uncultured Acidimicrobiia bacterium
ACAGGGCAACAGCTCCTCGGGCTTGAATACGAACCACCATTCGGATATTTCGAGGATCGCCGCCCCGATGGAGCCTTCCGTGTGTTCCAGGCTCCGGAGGTCTCAACATCCGACGGTACTGGGATGGTGCATATGGCACCGGCCTACGGAGAGGTCGACTTCTACGCCTCCAAGGCGGCGGGCATCGACTTTCTCGTCGACCCTGTCGACGCCCAGGCTCGGTTCACCGATGAGGTCCCAGACGTCGCTGGCCAATACATCAAGGACGCCGATAAGCCACTTATGAAGATGTTGCGGGACAACGGAAAGATGGTCAAGCAAGCCACAATCCGCCACTCGTATCCATTCCACGACCGCACCGATACGCCCCTCATATACAAGGCCATTCCATCTT
>CAXMSI010000045.1:8302-10929 GCA_964196085.1 uncultured Acidimicrobiia bacterium
ACATCAAGGTAGAAGAGTTTTCTGATCGGATGGTTGAGCTCAACAAGAACGTCCATTGGGTTCCAGAGGCCATTGGCTCAAACCGCTTTGGCAACTGGCTCGACGGTGCCCGCGACTGGGCAGTCTCACGCAACCGGTACTGGGGTTCGTGCATCCCTATTTGGACCTGCGACAACGGGCACAACACCTGCATTGGATCCATCGCCGAGCTCGCCGAGCTTTCTGGAGTAGTGCTCGAAGATCTTCACCGTCACTTCGTCGACCCCGTTACCTTTCCCTGCCCTGACTGCGGAGCGGTTGCAACCAGGGTGCCAGAGGTCCTTGACTGCTGGTTCGAGTCAGGCTCGATGCCTTACGGCCAAATGCACTACCCCTTCGAGAACCAGGAACACTTCGAAGCTAACTTCCCGGCCAAGTTCATCACCGAGGGCCTTGACCAAACAAGAGGCTGGTTCTACACCCTTATGGTGCTCTCCACCTTGATCTTCGACACCGAACCGTTCGAAAACTGCGTCGTGACTGGAATGATCCTCGCTGAGGACGGCACCAAGATGTCAAAGCGGCTCAAGAACTACCCCGACCCCAAGTACTTGCTTGATGCCTACGGTGCTGACGCCCTACGCGCCTACCTCATCGACTCAACGCTGTTGCGGTCCAAGTCCCTGCAATTCAAAGAACAGGGCATCTCCGAAGTGGTCCGTTCTGTGCTTCTGCCGCTATGGAACGCTACATCGTTCTTCACCACGTACGCAGAGGCTGACGGAATCAGCCTAGAAGACCTAAAGAACGCCCCCCCGCTGTCTGAGCGGAGCGAGATGGACCAGTGGCTCATTAGTGTCCTGCAAACCCTTATTTCGGGGGTCAACCAAGAGATGGAGGGGTATTACCTCTACAACGTGATCTCGCCAACATTGGCGTTCATTGACCACCTCACCAACTGGTATATCCGCAGGTCACGCCGTCGATTCTGGCGGGCTCGCTCCGACAATGATTCAGACAAGTTGGCGGCCTTCGCCACGCTTTATGAGGCGCTCACAACCTTTACCAAAGTGTTGGCCCCGGTGCTCCCATTCATCACAGAACAACTTCACCAAGCGCTTGTTGTTGCCCACGATCCATCAGCGCCGGACTCCGTCCATCTCTGCGACTTCCCCGAAGCAGACCAAACACTTATCAATACCGAGATTGAAGAGGCTATGGACGCAGTGCGAGCAGTGGTTCGTCTCGGGCACAACTTGCGCAAGCAACATCAGTTGCGAGTCAGACAGCCCCTAGGCGAGTTGACTGTGCTCACTCGAGACGCGGCGGTGCAGTCCGCTGTTGAGTCTCACCATGAAATCATCACCAGTGAACTCAATGTCAAGAAGATTACGGTGAGCCAAGATGAGACCGGATTGTTAGTGCTTTCGGCCAAGGCAGACTTCAAAAAACTCGGGCCCAAGTTTGGGCGCGACGTAAAAAAGGTCTCAGGACTGCTGGCGAATCTAGATTCTGGCCAGTGCGCTGCCCTGCTTGAAACGGGTTCAGTTCAAATCGACGGATACCAAATCGATGCAGCCGACGTCGTAGTCCAGCGCTCTCCTCAAGAAGGCGTTGTAGTGGCAACAGATGGCGCGCTTTCTGTAGCCCTCGACACTCACCTCACGGAGCCGCTTCTTCTCGAAGGGACGGCGAGAGAAATTGTGTCGATTGTCCAAAAACTTCGGCGTGAGGCAGGTCTCGAAATTACCGACCGCGTCACGCTCGGCTGGTCAAGTGAAGACAACCATGTCTCCGAAGCCTTCGCAGCCCACGAACAACTCATTGCCGCAGAAGTACTCGCTATACGAATAGAAGTTGACCCCGCAGCCCCAATGACTGAAATTGGCGAGGCAACCGTTGGACTAGCAGTTACCCAGGCCAGCAAAGGGAACTAGCCGCGCTCCCAGGGTCTCCGCGAGCCGTCTTTAACCTCGTCTGGCTCCGGCACCGGCTCACTCGATTCTTCGGCAAGCATCGGCTCTGGAGCGGCTCTCAGCACGTCTGACAGCCGAGTGCCTCCAAAACGCTCTTCAGCTTGTTGGGCTGCTGCGGGGATCTCGTACAAGGTGGCCGGACTCATCGGCTCGTCAAGTAGCGAGACCGGGTCAACAAAGCCTACGAGACCGATTTCCGGCTCATCGTGATCAAAGACTTCCTGGTCTGCCGGTTCTGGTTCGGGGGCACCGGGAGCCGCAGCTGGCCCTTCAGCAATCGGCTCAAACCCTGAAGCTTGCGGTGTAAGGTCCACCGAGGTTGCAGCTGGGACGCCCGCAGCCGCCGCCGCCGCGCCCGCGATGGTACTTAACGTCGCCTGCAGATTTGTGAGCTCAGCCTTCATCGCCGAGTGCTTTGCTAGGTCGGCTTCGTACTCTGCACGCTGTTCGGGGGAAATTGCCGGAGCCACTTCAGCAGCGACAGTCGCTGCCTCTGCTCGTGCTTCAGCAACGATTCGGTCGGCGGCCCTTTGGGCTTCGATCAGCGCTCCAGAAACAGCATGGCTTGGGTCGTCGGGGTTGTCGCCCTTGGCTAGGGCCACGATCCGTTGGTCGCGGTCGGCGACCATCTGGTGAAGTGTGCGCAGCGACTTGACAACATCGTCCAGGAAC
>CAXMSI010000045.1:10939-11266 GCA_964196085.1 uncultured Acidimicrobiia bacterium
TCGGCGTATCCGCGGAATGACGCGTGGAATGTCTGTTGTTCCACATCTGCATGGGTGAGTGGGTTCATTGGAATATCCATCGGGGGAAGCCTATCGGATTATCAGCAAGCCTTGTAGCAATTGAAGACCGACAATCAGCAGGATTGGCGCTAAGTCAAGTGCGACTCCCCCCAACTGCACTGGAGGCAGCATTCGACGGATCGGGATGAGCACTGGATCGGTAAGACTGACAGCTATGCGGCGGATTGACGCGACCGGGTGGTCATATGGCACCGGGAACCATGTGAGGATGATCCTTGCGATCAATACGATCACATAGAGGCTGAT
>CAXMSI010000046.1:0-235 GCA_964196085.1 uncultured Acidimicrobiia bacterium
AGCAACCCCCGAGAAGATCTCGCTCCCTTTGCGGTAGTGGTTCGTTGCCTCATCAATGTCTGCCACGGCTACACGGTCTGACAACGACAAAATGTCATTGGAGACATCGCTGACCTGTTCACGGATCCCAGCTCTGGCCTCCTCGAGCCGGCTCAACTTCACTGTCTTGTCACGCTTTCGGTTCTTGTAGAAAAGAAGACCAAACCCTCCAACAATCACTGCAAGTACCGCTTTA
>CAXMSI010000046.1:245-11105 GCA_964196085.1 uncultured Acidimicrobiia bacterium
GACGTCCTCGATCTGAGCGCCGGCCAGCCGGACTTTCCGACCCCCGAAGAGGTCAAGGCTGCCGGAAAGCGAGCGATCGACCTTTCTCATCCCGTCGGCAAGCAAGCCCCAGTTGCCTTCGGCAGCGTCAAGCGCATCGTCCATTTCAGGAGCGAAGAAGTCGTTGGAGGCATAACCAACACCCACTGGTGTCAGAACAATGAAACTTCCACTCGTGAAGTCACCGGCGATTCTGTCCGCGATGATCCCCTCGTCTTCGCCTCGATCAGCAGCGAAGGAGACTACATACAGCTGCACATCAGCCTCTTCGAGCACCTTGGATAACCCATCTGCACTGTCTTGAGAACCTGGCTCGATGTAGTAGCCATCGGACCGTAGGGCGGCGGTGATCTCATCCAGCTCAGCATCAGAGACCTGTGCCAATGCGGGCATTGCCATCAGAGTCAAGAGACTCCCCAGCAGCAGGACAGTCGTAAAGCGAAGGCGATGTGCAGTAGGCATGCCCCTATTCAAGCCGAACTGAGACTGTTGGAGCCACATCCGCGCACGCTTCAAGCCCAGGGCTCGGAGCGTACAACCTAGAGGTCAACTTCTTTAAGGATCCTTGCTCCATGCCCCGTTGCTTTTACATTTCGAAAAGCGTGGGTGATCACACCTTCATCGTCCGTGATGAAGGTCGAGCGGATCAGGCCCACATATTCGCGGCCATAGTTCTTCTTCACTCCCCATGCCCCCATCGCTTCTGCGAATACATGGTCTTCGTCCGATAGCAGCTGATATGTAAGGCTCTCTTGAGCAGCGAACTTTGCGTTCTCGGCTGGTGCATCTGGACTCACGCCAAAGATCGAAAATCCAGCCTCCAAGAGCACTTCCTTGGCATCTCGAAAGTCGCACGCTTCCTTCGTGCAGCCAGGGGTCATGGCGGCTGGATAGAACCAGACAACTGCTTTCCCGACTGAAGAAAGTGCGACTGGGATCCCCTCGTGGTCCGAAAGGATGAGATCTGGCAGCGAGTCTCCAACTTCAAGCATTTTCTGTACCCAATTCCTTTGATCGACCTGTAGCTGCAGCGATAGCGCTGCGCACGATTCTTCTGAACCCTGCATTCTCAAATGAGAGTAACGCAGCCTCAGTGGTCCCATTGGGGGACGTTACTTGCTGGCGTAGTTCAGCAGCTGTCTTGTGAGACGACGTAAGGAGTTCGCCCGCTCCCTTAATGGTCTGGCCCACCAACAGTCGAGCAGCGTCGGCGCTGAGCCCTTGAGCGATAGCAGCCTCCTCCATAGCTTCGGCCAAGAGGAACACATAGGCAGGCCCCGACCCAGATACCCCAGTGACCGTGTCGATATCAGCTTCAGACACCAAAATTGTTCGACCTACGGCCCCGAGTACCTTCTCGGCCAGTGCCAGGTGGATATCGCTGGCATGAGAGCCGGGAGCCAAGGCAGTCGCTCCTTCGCCAACCAAAGCAGGGGTATTAGGCATGCATCGCACAACGGGGACCCCCGGGGCGAGCCCGGCTTCGATCGTCGCTATCGACACTCCAGCCGCGATCGAAATCACTACTTGCTCTTGTGACACACTCGGGGAAATCTGGCTCAGTAAGTCCACCATGACCTGAGGCTTCACGGCGATCACAACCACCCCAGCTGATTCGGCTGCGACGGAAGGGTCGGAGTACGCGATGTTGCCGTCCCTCACCAACTCGCCGACGCGTTCGAGGTTGGTGTCTGCATATCGGATCGAAAGCTTATCCCAGCCGGCAGAAATCAGTCCGGTACCTATGGCAGAGCCCATGGCTCCTGCTCCGAGAATTGCAATGCTTGTCATAAGAACAGAGGGTACCCCTGTGTCACAGCTGGTGAGTTCAGCCGCAGCTTCGAGCAATCGCGTTGGACGGCTTCATTCCGCGTCATCGATGAAGTTCTGGAGCGTGCTTCGTAGGGTCTCAACGGCACGGTCGTTGTAGCCCTCGGGGATGATCAAGTCTGCATACCGCTTTGCAGGTTCAACAAACTCAAGGTGCATCGGTCGGACGAACGCCTCCCATTGTTCCAAAACAGACTCTACGCTGCGGCCTCGATCCTCCATATCTCGGCGAATTCGTCTACCGAGTCGAATATCGGGATCTGTATCGATATAGAGACGCAGGTCGAACATCTCGCGGAGCTCAGGTTCAGCAAGAACCAGAATGCCGTCGACCACAACCACTGCAGGAGCGTCTACGGGGGTGGTATCGGGCCCTCTGAGATGGTTGGAGAAGTCATACTGAGGAACCTCTACCGACTTTCCCGCCGCCAATCGCTTGATGTGCTCCACCAGCAGCTTGGTCTCAAGTGAATCCGGATGGTCGTAGTTGAGCTGACTTCGCTCTTCGAAGCTCAGATCTGAACGATTCCGGTAATACGAGTCATGCTGAATCGATGCCACAGAGACGGTAGGCAACGAATCAAGGACCGCCCTAGTTGTGGTCGTTTTACCCGACCCAGATCCACCAGCAATGCCAATGAAGAGGGGGCGGCTATGCGACCAGAACGTCATGGCCGGTCTGCAAACATCGGTGGGTTAGTCCGGCCTCGCTTCAACTCCCAGAAGCCTGGGGTCATAGCCATGGTATACATCGAGTCAAACAGCGCCAAGGCAGCTTCCCCGGTCGGAGCTGGAGAGATGACAGGGCCGAAGAACCCCTCGCTACGTTCGAAGACAATCGAAGGTACACCAATGTCTTCGCCGGTTATGGCAAAGAGGTCGTGCATGGAGGCAGTGATGACTTCGTCCCAGCTCTCGTCGGTCGCAGCAGCCGCGTACTTGGTGTCTATCCCAGCGGCCTCAAGAATATCGTGTGGGGTGAAGTCCCGATTCTTGTTGTTGTGAATTCGGTATCCCATCTCTGTGTACAGCGCCCCAACAGGGTCGTCTCCGAGTTCTGCTCGAACAGCTTCGATGACGCGAATTAGCGAATGGGTGAACTCGATGCCTTGCCGTGCTCCTACGTAGTAGTCGGTTGGCTCGGTCATCACATAGTTCTTGATGAAGAGGCTGAATGGTCGCCATCGAACCTCGAGATCACGGACCTCTGCTACCTCGGTCAGCCATCGAGAAGTAATCCAGCTCCATGGGCAGGCAGGATCAAAGTAAAAGTCGGTACGCATTGGCGCTCCTGTACAATCGAGTTATGGACACAACAACACTGTGGATATTCACCTTAATCTCGGCATTCGGAGTAGCAGTCGGGATCGTAGGAACCCTCATGCCAATGCTCCCTGGCACCGCCATCGTATGGCTGTCAACAATTGCCTACGCTGTTGCCGTTGGGTGGACAGTTCCCGCCATAATTGCTGTCTCGCTGAGTACCGTGATGTTTCTCATCAGCGCGTACCTCGCAGTCAAGATCCCAGCTGATGCGACCAAAGGCCGAGATGGGCGTTCCGCTCTCATGGCAGGGTTTGCAGGTGGCATCGTCGGCTTCTTCGTCATCCCTCTGTTCGGAGCTCCACTCGGTTGGTTGGCCGGCGTCTTCCTCGTGAAATACGCCAACACCAACGCTGTCAAGGAGGCAACGGAAAGCACGTGGGTTGTTGCCAAAGCGTTTGGCAAGGCGGCGCTGATCCAAATGGTTGTCGCCATGATGATGGGCTTCATCTGGGTTCTCATGGCAGCCGCCTACTTCTTTACTGAGCTGTAATGGCCGACTTCCAGATCACCATTGATTGCCACGATCCCGACCGTTTGGCGCGGTTCTGGTCAACAGCCCTTGGCTACGACCTTCACGAACCCCCAGGCAACCATGAAACATGGAAGGACTATTGGCTTAGCCACGGTGTACCAGAAGAAGAAGTGGAAGATGGCTACGACGCAGTGGTGGACCCCAGCGGGCAACGGCCTCGTCTTTGGTTCCAGGAGGTCCCCGAGGCTAAGACTCTGAAGAACCGCCTTCATTTCGACCTACTTATTGGTGGCGGGCGATCGGTGCCGATCGCTACACGGAAACAGATCGTGCAGGCTGAGGCCAACCGCCTTGTCGGAGAAGGTGCGTCCATCAGGGTTGTTCAGGACATGCCTGAGTACGATCACTTCGCCATTGGGATGAGCGACCCCGAAGGTAACGAGTTCGACATCATCTAGGGATGGTTACAACTCCAGATGGGCCTTTAATCGCGCGTAGTCAGCATTGACACTGTTGCTCACCAAACGCTTCATCACCGGGTTGAACAGTCTCATCAGGCCACCTGGCTCACCACGAACAACGGCCGACACTAGGCAGCTTGAATTTCCGGTGGCGGCCACTTGGCGAGAGATGTCGAGCGGGAGGGAACTCTTGGTGGACTTGATCCTGACTTTCGTGCCGGGCTCAAACTCAGTGACTTCAAACGACGACACGATTGTCCGTCCCAAGAACCTCGCTTCTTGGTCGTAGGTTGATCCAAGCTGAAGCGGAGGTTCACTTGTCCATGTGCAGACTTCCATTCCCGTTTGCCAAGACGGGTTGTTGGACCAGTCCGACAGAAAGGCAAACACGGCCGCGGGCGGTCTTTCGACATTGATGCTCACCCTTACTTCAATCATCTTGTTCCTTCCGATGAGGTTGCTTCCAGTGCACCAGTGAGACTGGCGACCATCCTTGAGAGCTCCAATTCGAGGCCAGAGACACGAAAGTTCGCTCCTGCTTCGGCGATCCAACTGCCGAGCAGGCCGAAGACGACCCAACGAATTCTCCACGAAATCTCGTCGCCTGAGAGATGAGCCAATGCCCTAGAAAAGTGAGGCATGAAAGCCTCAGCTACTGGTCTGAAACTTTCCTCAACCATATCGAGAACGAACCCTGAAGGGCGCATGTATATCCGAGCAACCACAGGCCCTGCGGCCGCATCCCTGGAACCCACTCGAAGAACAGCCTCCAGATCTGGGCGAACGAGGGCTGCCACCAGATCGGATGTTGCGGGTTGCCCCTCGATCTCGCCCAACAACTCAAGTCTGCGATCTTGCAGCGGCTCAAGTATCCGACTGAGGACCGCTCCGACCAAACCTTTACGGGAACCGTAGTGATAGTGAATGGATCCAGAGTCAGCTTCTGCCGACCGCATGATCCCTCGGAGTGACGCGGAGTCGAGCCCATCGGTGGCGAAGGCGGTCTCGGCTGCATCGAGGAGCGCGGTCGCTGTTGTCGTATCAGTCATATGACTGAATGATAGGGCCGTTGGCCAAACTCAGTCAAATGACTGAGCAGGCCACCGGCTGCGCTTTGGTCAGGTATCGTTTAGCGGATGGGCAAGCTGCTGTGTGTTGGTGATCTGAATCTAGACGTAAGTATCACGCTTGACCACCCCCTCGCCATTGGGTCCGACACTGCTGGAGCCGTAGCACTTCACGGAGGTGGTTCTGCCGCAAACGTTGCTGCTTGGGCGGCCCGAGCTGGAGCCGACGTTGATTTCAGAGGAGTGCTGGGAGATGACCATTCTGCGGATTTCTTGATAGCTGAGCTCAGGGGACACGGCGTAGCGGTTCACCCTATCCAACGCAGCAATGCCACGGGCCGCACCATTGCTGCAGTTGTAGGGCCGTCAGGTGAACGCTCCCTCATCTCCGACCATGGGACCGACATCGCTGCCACCGAATCTGACTTCGACGACAGCTGGTTCGACGACGTCGGGTGGCTCCACCTCACTGGATACACCTACATCACCGCTCACAGCCGGGACTTCTTTGGATTCCTGACGAGCCAATCTCAAGCGCGGGGCGTCCCCTACTCAATCGACCCCTCAGCAGCCCATCTGTTAGAGACCAACTGCGAGTTGCAGGATGTGCGACAGGCTTTCGCTGGGGCTCAAGTGCTGCTCCCGAACCAGGACGAGGCCGAGTACCTCACTGGCGGCAGCGATCCGGCCGCGGCCGTGGTCGAGCTCCTCGAGCTTGCGTCAACCGTGGTGTTGACGTGCGGCGCCAATGGCGTTCATTCGGCATCAAGAACCCATCCGCCCTTCCACGTTCCTGCCTCCAATGTTGGTGTGGTCAACACCCTTGGCGCTGGGGACGCTTTCGCCGGAGGATTCCTTGCGAGCAAGCTTGCTGGATCTGACCTCACCGCTGCCACGAACGCTGGCATCACAGAAGCCACCAGAGCAATCGGGCTTCCCTCAGCTCGCTAATACGTGCAGGGAACGTTCTCAGGTCCGCGGAATCGGTAGATATCGATGAACTCCTCGATTTCAGGATCAGCTCCTCCGTAAGCCTTCAGGTGTCGCCACGAAGTAACAACAACATCACCATCAAGTTGGGCATTAGGCGACAAAATCACTCGATCGTCAAACTTGTTGACAATGTCGGCGAGTCCGGCCACAACCTCGGCGCCGACGTCGGGCCGGTACCAAATCACGATTCCTCCGTGCTCGAGGGTGTGAATTGCTAGCTCGGTAGGCAGCTGCACACTGATAACACCACACGCAGGAGAATTAACCGAGTGGGTTCCGCTTGTTGGAGTGGCTGTGGGATAGGTGGTTGTCTCTCCGACTGCCAAGTGCACTCGTCCGTCGGAAGGGAATGCTGTGACTCCGGGCAGGCTGCCAGGGATGATCGCTAACATGATCGCCACGACCACACCGATCGCAACCAGTCCGGAGACGCCAATCTTGATCTTGCGGGCTTGCTCTGCCTTGCGCCGGGATTCAGCCTCAGCAGCCTTCCGTGCTTCCCTACGGGCTGTCTTCGCCGCTGCCTTCTTGGCGTCTACCGGCTTCTTGGAAGTTCGCTTCTTCTTAGCCACAGTGAGGCCCCCAATCGTGTAGCCCCGAGGCTATCCGTAGCAGCACCATACCCGGGAGTCGGCGATTCAACCGCCACGAACCCAGGGATTGGAGTGCCACCGGCGTGGTTCCACAACGCTGGGTTGGAGGAAACAGCACTACTCCTATCGGGTGGCGCTGAATTGACTCATCAGACCCGCCAGGGCTTCAACACTCTGTTCGGGCAACGCTGCGTACATGGAAGCGCGCAGTCCACCCACCTCTCGGTGGCCCTTCAAGCCCATCATGTTTGCATCCACCGTCGCTGCGAGGAACTCTTGCTCGAGCTCCACGGTTGGAAGCCGAAATACCACGTTCGTGTGGGACCGATCGCGGCTCTCGACAGGCGAGCGGAAGAAACCATTGGAGTTGTCAATGATGTCGTAGATGACCTTGGCCTTGCCGGCCGAGGACGCTTGCAGGGCAGCAGTGCCTCCCTGCCCCTTAATCCACTTGAGTACCTTCCCAGTCATCCAGATCGTGAACACCGGCGGGGTGTTGTACATCGAGTCCTTCTGAGCGTAGACCTCATAGCGGAGGGCGGAGGCGAGGGTGGTTGGCGCTGCTTCGAGCACAGACTTTCGTACGTAGACAATCGCCATACCAGAAGGACCAAGGTTTTTCTGGACGCCGCCGAACACCACATCGGTCCGATCCCAAGGAATGGGGCGGGACAGGTACTCAGAAGACATGTCGATGACGAGCGGCACTCCAACGTCGGGGAATGACGGGAACCGAATTCCACCAATGGTTTCATTGGAACAGACGTGGAGGTAGCGCGTGCCTGCCTCGATGTGTAGTTGGTCGTCGCTTGGCATTGACCGGTAGTCGGGTCCTCCATCAAAGGCGGAATACAGATCGCCGTGATGCAACCCGTCACTTAGCCCCTTCTTGGACCAGGCTCCAGTGACCGCAACAGCACCGCGCTGCCCAGTACTGAGCAAGTTCATGGGGGCCATAGCGAACTGCATTGTGGCGCCTCCGCCTACGAACAGAACCTCAAAATCAGACGGTGCCTGGGCGACGGAACGCGCCAACGCAAGCGCCTCCATGTGGACGGCATCGTAGGCCGGCCCACGGTGGCTCATCTCAATAAGGGAAGCTCCCGCCCCGTGATAGTCCACAAACTCGGCTTGGGCTTCTTGAAGCACTGAAAGCGGGAGAGTGCAGGGACCCGCAGAGAAGTTATGAGCGCGCAACAGAACATTCCTTGGTTGAGATGGTGCACCGAAGCCTAACGTTTCCGAAGGGTGAAGAGGCGAGCCAAGTTCATGGTCCGGCGAGCCAAGATCGAGAAGCCCACGAGCTAACCTCAGCACACGAATGGCTATCAAAAAGATTAAAGAAACCGACCTGTACCCTCCCCTCAAGGCCTTTTGGGAAGACTTGGGCTATGAGGTCAAAGCCGAAATTGCCGACGCAGATCTCATGGCTGTGAAACTCGACGAATCACCTGTGATTGTTGAACTCAAGACGCGCTTTTCGCTTGCCCTATTCCACCAAGCCATCGACCGTCAAGCGCTCACCGACTCCGTCTATGTCGCCGTTCCAAGACGCAAAGGCAGGCCCTTCCAAAAGTCAATGCGCCAAAACCAGAAACTCGCACGGCGCCTAGGTATCGGCCTCATGACCGTGCGCATGGCAACTGGAGAAGTGAAGATCTACGTGGAGCCTGGCCCGTTCAAACCCCGTAAATCCAAGAAGAAGCGGGACCGTGCTCTGAAGGAGTTCCACAACCGAATCGGTGACCCCAACACGGGCGGCACGAAGGACCGGATCATGACGGTCTACCGCCAAGACGCGCTGCGTTGTCTCAAGATGTTGTCAGACAACGGCCCGACCAAAGGGTCAGTGGTGGCCAACGAAACTGGCGTCACGAAGGCAACGACACTCATGGCTAGCAATCACTACGGATGGTTCGAACGGGTCGAGAAGGGCATTTACGGGTTGACAACTGACGGTGAAAATGCGGTCAAGGAAAGAACCGAAGAGATCACCGGACTTACCTCCTAGACCTCAACCCTCTTGCTCAGTCTCCTGGAAGATGGTTATCGCTCCCACGTAGCTACTCACCCACACTTGGCGGGACAAGGGATCGAAGGTAATTCCAATGGGGTGATGCGGCACACTTTCGGTCTGGAGCACCTCCATGGTGAGGGCGTTGACTTTGCTCATGGTGTCTGAGTTGTAGTTGACCACATATAAGGAAAGGCCGTCATCAGAAATCGCCAGTGATCGCGGAGCGTTGCCGGTCCGGATCTTGGTGATCACCTCACCAGTAACCAGATCGATCTGCGCGATCTTGCCTTCCCCATTGAGGGTCGCGTACATGTAGGTATCGCTAGCTTCGATCACCAGATGCCGGGGATTCGCTCCGACGCCTTCTAGGTACGTGACCTCAAAGGTTGCAAGGTCCAGCTTGGCGATGTCCCTCGAACCCATCACTGCCACATAGGCGGTCGCTCCGTCGTGCGTGATAGCGATGCCACGTGGGTGCCGACCCATCGGGATGCGCTGCACCTCTTCGCCAAGCTCAAGGTCAACGATTGACAGGTCATGTCCACACCAATTGGAGACCAGCAGGAGCCGGTCGTCCGGTGTAACAGCAAGGAACTTTGGCACTGGGCCCACCGCAATCACTTGATCGATTTCCAGGGTGTCTGTCGGAATCCGGTACACGTAGGAGTCGTCCCAGCTCGCTGTCCCACAGCCGTCTCCCCCGGGGTTGCCGTAGCCCGATCCATACATCTCGTAGTTAGACACGTAGGCAAAGGCCCCATCGCTCGTCATTGCAGCTTCCACCGGAGAGCCTCGGTAGGACTCACCCGCCACATCGAATCCGAACGCGGAAAGGTCCACCTCGTCAGCAATGGTCTGGAGCAATTCGCCTTCGTCGTCGTACACCGTGACGGTGTGGCGGTACATCATGTTCTGGGCGAAGAACTTGCCAGTTCCAGTAGCGACGACCGACTTGGGGGAAATGTCGCCCCATAGCTGGTCGATCTGCACGAGCGTCAACCCCGAACTCGGTGGGATGGTCGTGGTGGTTGTCGTTGGAGGAACCGTGGTCGTAGTTGTGGTCGTGCTTGTCGTGGTGGTTGTGGTCGGAGCGACGGTTGTGGCCACTGGCACGGTTGTGGGTGGGGTCGTGACGATGGTCTGAATGGTTGAGCCGTTAAGGGTGCAGGCGGACCAAAGCAGCAAGGTTGCGATGAGAGCAGTCTTCTTCACGAGCCACATCGAAGCCGCTTTCCACAAAGAAGCAAGCACTTGCGGTACGGGATCCTCTCTTCTCGGCAATATTCTCAAAGCTATACCATTCCGATCGATGACTGAACTCCACCTCGCCGCAGGACTGAAAACCCCCTGCCGGACCCCACGAAAGACCCTCCGTGACTGTTGAAAACATCGAGCTGCACATTGTTGGCCGCGTCGGTCACCCTGACTTTCTTGATCTCCCCTGGGGGATGCCTCTCGATGATTGGGACCACCCTCGGATGGTGAAAATGGCCCACGGGGCGAGTCGCCACATTGTGCGTTTCGTGCGCTACAACAATCGCGTCTACGCACTCAAAGAGACCGAGCTTGGGGTAGCCCAAGAGGAGTTCGACATTCTCCGCGAGTTGAAGGCTGATCATCTGCCGGTTGTCGATGCAGTTGGAGTCGTGTCATGGGGTGAAGATGGCCGGGCAATGCTCATTACTCGTTACCTCGACTTCTCTCTGCCTTATCTCTACATCCTCGGTCGAGATGAACCAGCCTTGGCCAACAACCTCATCAACGCTGCGGTAGTACTCCTCGTCCGACTCCACCTCAGTCACGTCTTTTGGGGAGACTGTTCACTCTCAAACATCCTGCTTCGCAGAGACGCCGGCGCATTCATGGCATACATGGTGGATGCCGAAACAGCAGAAAACAGGACCACAATCAGCGATGCCATGCGTGAGTACGACATGGAGATTGCTGAGGAGAACGTTGTTGGGGGCCTTATCGATCTCCAAATCGAGGGTCGAGTACCGGAGGAAGTCGATCCGTTCGAGGTCGCTAGGAGTCTCCGGTCCCGGTACGAGTCACTTTGGGC
>CAXMSI010000047.1:0-274 GCA_964196085.1 uncultured Acidimicrobiia bacterium
AGCGCTATCTCTTCATCACCAACACTGGCAACTGCAGTGTGAGGCCCGGTGAAGCGGCCGAAGCCGTCAATGATGCGAACCCCCTGACTTTCAAGCACGTCGATGTGTCCGTTCGAGATGTCCCGAGATATTTCGTCCATCTTCTGTGCCAGCACCTTGAGGTCAACCTTGCGATCTATGCTCTGGACGCCCAGGTTCTCAGCATCGCGCATAGCTTGGATCCGGACTGCCGAGGAGACCATCGTCTTGGAAGGGATGCAGTCAAGGAGGTGGG
>CAXMSI010000047.1:331-10957 GCA_964196085.1 uncultured Acidimicrobiia bacterium
TGCCCTTAGCCGATACTCTAACAGCCTCCAGGCACTCGGACAGCCGATCTTCCGATCTCCCATCCTTCAAGGCCTTCAGCCTCGAGACCTGGCCTTGCGCAAGGGAAGGGTCGACGCTGGTGGTTGGAACATCCGAATCCTCCGAATCGGCGAACCGGTTGAGCCCGACGACGACGTCTTCACCAGAATCAACTCGTCGAGCAGCGACGTAGGCAGCTTCCTCTATCAAGCGCGTCTGGTAGCCGTCCTCGATGGCGCCAACAGCCCCACCCAGTGCGTCGATGTCCTCAATCAGAGCAGTCGCTAGGATCTCGAGCTCATCAGTGAGCGCCTCAATGTAATGAGATCCGCCCAGCGGGTCAGCCGTGTCGGCGAGACCCATCTCGAACCCTAGGATTTGTTGGGTCCTTAGCGCTAGCGTGGCTGACTCGGGAGTCGGCAGCCCCAGAGCTTCATCAAAGGCGTTCGTGTGGAGCGACTGGGTGCCCCCTAACACGGCGGCCAAGGCTTCGATAGCGGTGCGAACAATATTGCCCTCCGGCTGTTGGGCTGTGAGCGACGAGCCAGCCGTCTGCGTGTGGAACCGCATCGCCTGAGCCTTCGGGTTTTTTGACCCGAAACGATCTCGCATGATGTGCGCCCACATCCGACGAGCGGCCCGGAACTTGGCTATCTCTTCGAAGAAATGTTTGTGACCATTCCAGAAGAAGGAGATTCTCGGACCGAAGCTGTCGACGTCCATGCCCGAAGAAATGGCCGCCTCGACGTACGCGATAGCGTTAGCGAGAGTGAAGGCCAGCTCTTGGGCAGCGGTAGAACCCGCTTCACGAATGTGATAGCCAGAAATCGAAATAGTGTTCCACGCCGGCAAGGCCTCAGCGCAGTATTCGAAGATATCAGTCACCAGCCGCATCGAAGGGCGGGGCGGGTATATGTATGTTCCCCTAGCTATGTACTCCTTGAGAATGTCGTTCTGGATGGTGCCGCGAATCTGAGCAGCCTCAACTCCCTGTTCCTCGGCCACGATCTGATACATCAAAAGAAGCAGTGGGGCCGTGGAGTTGATCGTCATCGAAGTCGAGATCTCACCTAGGGGGATACCCTCGAAGAGACGCCGCATATCGTGGATCGAGTCGATAGCAACGCCGACCTTTCCCACTTCGCCCAATGCCCTTGGATGATCTGAATCTAGCCCCATCTGTGTTGGCAAATCAAAGGCAACCGACAGGCCAGTCTGCCCAGCAGCCAAGAGCTCCTTGAACCGTCGGTTTGTCTCCTCAGCAGTGCCAAAGCCCGCATATTGGCGCATAGTCCAGAGGCGCCCACGATGCATCGAGGCATAGGGGCCGCGTAGGAATGGGAAGGAGCCAGCAACCCCCCCGCTGCCACCGATCGGGTACGTTGAAGCGAGCTCGATGCCGCTTGATGTTTCTCGTCGATCCGCAGTCATAGTCAGAGTCCCTGTATCCTGTTGCCAGCAGACTACAGGGAACGAATCAAAGCGCCCGGACGTCCTATTGGGAACGTATGACTGACCTGATCCACCAAATTGAAAAGCAAGATCGGCGCGGCCGTTGGTCCGTCGCGCTTGCTTGGTTGCTCTCGATCGCGATTCTCATGTCCTCTTGGATGGGCCTTTTCAGCTTCCTAGCCGCCAACGCTGCGGCCACCACCTGGGTCGAACTCGACAAGAAGTACCTTCCGGAGGTTGACGCTACCTCATTAGTCTTCCCGGACCTTTCGCGCACCTCTCGAGTTTTTGCCGCAGACGGGACACTCTTGGCAGAACTTCACGACGGTCGAGTAAGTGAGCCAGTGAAGTTCGAAGAAATGCCTGACGCAATGGTCTATGCCATGTTGGCTGCTGAAGACAAAACCTTCTTCGAGCACGAAGGCATCAATATCGCAGCCATTGGCAAGGCATTCCTCGACAACCTTCGCTCGGGGGATCAGCGAGGAGGCTCCACAATCACCCAGCAGGTGGTCAAGAAGAGCTTCGTCGGTGATGAAATTTCTTACCAGCGAAAGATCAAAGAGGCCATCACTGCCATCGAACTCGAACGCCGTTACGAAAAGCCACAGATCCTCGAGTTCTATCTCAACTCCATCTACTTGGGCTGGAACGCTTGGGGCGTCCAAGCAGCAGCCCAGGAGTATTTCGGGAAAGACCTCGGTGCAGTCTCAGTCTCGGAGGCGGCCGCTATCGCTGTCTTCGCAAGGAACCCAAGCTTCTATGACCCCAGGTCCAACCCGGACCGAGTGGTAGCTCGACGCAATGACGTTATCCGAGAAATGTATGAGAGCAACTTCATCACAGCCGAGGTTGCTGAACAGGCAACAGCAGCCGATCTTGGAGTTATCGCGCCCCGCCGCGAGATTGGGCTCTTTGAACATGTGGTAGTCGAAGTAAAGCGTCAACTGCTCAACAATCCTGAGTTCTCCTTTCTTGGCGCGACCAGCGACGAGCGCAAGATTCGAATCTTTGGGTGCCCAGCTGACGACGTAACTTGCACCGGCGGTGGCGGACTCGATATTTACACCACCATTGACACTGACCTCCAACAGAAGGCAACCTCTCTCCTTCGAGAATGGGTACCAACCCCTGACGACCCCGAAATTGAAGCCCCCTCGGGCGCTATTGCGAGTGTCGACACAGCCACAGGTGCCGTGTTGGTCATGGCATCGGGGCTTGAATTTGAGCGCGAGCAATACGACCTTGCGGTCCAAGGCCGACGCAACCCGGGTTCGTCGTTCAAACCAATCACGCTTTTGGCTGCCTTAGAACAAGGCATCAGCCTTCGTTCCCTTTGGAACGCAACCAGCCCTCTTGAGATCGAATGTCCCTACGTGTGTTCGGCCAACGGCAACATTTGGACGGTCCACGGAGGCGGTGGTGGTGGCCTTCTGGCCCTCGAAGATGCCACATATCGCTCTGTGAACGTAGTCTATGCGCAGGTCGCCATTGCAACCGGACCAGACAATATCGTCGATGCAGCGCGGCGTATGGGTATCACGGCTCCTCTCCTCGCTGTTCCTTCAATCGCCCTGGGCGGTAGCGCCGTGAGCCCCCTCGAGATGGCATCGGCGTATACGACTTTTGCTACTAATGGTCTCCGAGCAGAAGACTTCCTCGTCGCCTCAATTACCTCACGAGACGGTCAGATCGACTGGGAGCACCAGATCATCCATCAGCAGGCCTTTGACCCATCGTTAGTTGCAGCAGCTCGTCGTCCGATGACGCGAGTCCCAACGGGATCAGGCACAGCCCCCCGGGCCAATATCGGAA
This sequence comes from uncultured Acidimicrobiia bacterium, assembly GCA_964196085.1. GTDB lineage: Bacteria > Actinomycetota > Acidimicrobiia > Spongiisociales > JAENVV01 > CAXMPE01. The sequence continues at coordinate 3,618 of CAXMSI010000047.1, forward strand.
GGCCACAGGCTGGTAAGACTGGAACGCACCAGAACAACACTGAGGCTTGGTTTGTGGGGTATGTGCCACAGATGTCCACTTCAGTGTGGATTGGGTTCCCCGACGAGCAAATCCCGCTGCGAAGTATCACCATCCACGACACGTACTACTCCCAGGTGTTCGGCGGCTCCATCCCAGCTCCCATTTGGAAAGAGTTCATGGAGTATGCCCTACGAGACGCACCAGCGCTGGAGTTTCCTCCCGATCCGGCTGGCGTGAGCGACTATTTCAAAACTCCTTCGACCGAAGTGCCCGACCTATTCGAACTCACTCTCGAAGATGCTGAAAAGATGACGCTCAACGCCCACTTATTGTTCGAGGGTGAAGAGTTCAACTCCTTGGAGCCGGAGGGTACGATTTTGAGCCAGGAACCGGAGGCCGGCACTGAGCTTCGGCATGGGGAAACCGTTATTGTTCAAGTGTCTACCGGCCTGGCACCCGAAGCTCTAATGCCACAACTCATCGGGCTCACATTGAGCCAGGTCGACGCTGTATTCGCGGTCTTCGAGACGTCCCTCGAACTCACCCTTACCTACACCGTTGTCCAGACCGCGACGGACAACCCCGCACTGTATGGGCGGGTTGTTGGGACGTCGCCAAGCGAGGACCAGAAGATCGTCGACGGGGATGTAGTCATACTCTTCATCGGGATACCCGTACCGTAATTTCGCGAGCTCAAAGGCATCCCTTGACAAGTAACGGTACTTAGCGGTATAAATCGTTGCATGGAGATGCGTGAACTCGAAGGAACTGACACTACAACCCGTCCTCTGGTCGCTCACCGCGCGACGCCTTCGGGTTCACGCCCTCTCCCTCTTCGTACCCAACGCTATGGGCTTGTCTTATTGCGTACCGACCGGGGCATCCCCGTGCAGGACCCGTACGTAAGAAGATATTGGGCCTCTGCTATCGGCCAGGGGGCAGTGGCGGATCTTCTTCGGCTTACTGCAGGCGCTCGAGCGGGAAAGACCACATTCCGTCCGCGATGTCTTCGTAGCCTCATAGCTGCGAGGTTCGTATTCCCCCACGGCACAACGCTTGCTGTGGTCGACCGGGTGCCCAGACTTCCTGACCATCTCCTAGCCAGGCTGCCGCTTTCTCTGCGAACCGACCACAGCAGTCACATCTTGAGCGACGAACCCACTGGTTAAATCCGGGGCTGGGCGCGACTACGCCTTGGAGGGGGTGAAGCCCCGGTTTCGAGCCTCTTCAATGGTATCGGGCCCAAAGGTTGAGATCAGTCGTTGGTTGATAAGATCTTCGGCCTCCACCCGTGCGGCAAGCTCTGCCGCCTGATTGGGAGCATCCGTGTCGTATACGACCATGTCGCTACGAACACCAACATGGCGGTGCTCTTCAAGTCGTCTGATCTTGGCCACCGGAACCTACCTCCCTGTCAACCGGCATTGTACCGGCGATACCCTCAGCTTCCTGTCCCACAGCTCCGACCGAGACCATATAGCTCCCTTGCAGTTCGAGGCAGGCGCCGATATCGCCCAGCGAGAAAACATGGCCTTCAGCCTTAAGCTGGTCGGCGATATATTGCGCCGTGCCCTCGGCGTTGCCCAACACAATGGGGGCATCTTTGTCTCTGCGTGCCAACTGTTGTAAGAAGTGCACTTGCCACTCGAGCACTCGCTGGACGCCTGACCGCCCGATCCTTCGACGCACCTCAGGATCGATACGGTCACCAACAAAAGCTACTGCGTCATTGAGGATGTACTCGGGAGCTTGAGACGAAGGATCGAATCGCGCTTCTTGGAGCAGCATCACCGCCGCCAAGCCGAGGAAGACCACCAGCATCACCCCACCAAAGATGAGAGCCGCTGTGCCTTGCATCTAAAACCCGAGGGAGTCTGCCACGAGCGAGCGATGTTCAGCAGGTGTGCCGAAGAGAAGCTCAGAGCTCTTGGCTCGCTTGAAATACAGGTGAGCGTCGTGTTCCCAGGTGAACCCAATGCCACCGGTGATCTGGATATTCTCAGCAGCGCAATGAAAGTAGGCCTCAGAACAGTACGACTTGGCAAGGGACGCTACATCAGCAAGTTCGTCGTTATCCTCGGCAGTGCACCAGGCAGCGTAATAGGCAGCTGCTTTCGCCGATTCCACCTTTTGCAGCATGGTGGCGCACTTGTGCTTCACTGCTTGAAACGAACCAATTGGCCGCCCGAACTGCTTGCGATCCTTGGCATATTGAACTGCCGCATCCAACGTTGCAGAAGCGCCACCTACTTGGTCGAGGGCGTTGGCAACAGAAGCAATCTGCCCGATCTTGGCCAACACTGCCGCTGACGAGTCAGGCAGGAGATCAGCAGCGGCCCCGCGAAGCGTCACCGTCGACATTGGCCGAGTCATGTCCATCGCCTCGACAGTGTCAACAGCCACGGCCGGCCGATCTACCAAGAACAGTCGGCACTCTCCGTCGGCGTTCGCTGCGACGATCAACTTGTCAGCCTGATGGGCGTTCAGCACGAAATGTTTTGTCCCATCTATCGTCCATCCACCTGCCCCCTGAACAGCCGAAGACGTAACGTTGGAGCCATCCCACAGTCCGCCCGCATCAGGTCCTGCAACGGCGAGAGTCATCTCACCCATGGCCACCTTGGGCAGCAGGTCTTGCTTCTGGGCCTCGGAACCCGCAAGAAGCAGGGCATTCGCCCCAAGAATCACAGACGAGAAGAACGGACCCGGGTACAGGGTGCGACCCAACTCTTCTAGGACAACAGCCAGCTCTAGGAAGGAAAACCCAGCCCCTCCGTACTCCTCAGGAATGGCCATCGCATGCCAACCCAGCTCGGCCGCCGCCGCGTACCTTTCTCGATCGAACCCCTCGGGAGTTTCTATGGCCGCACGAATGGCCGCCATTGGGCTTTCCTTTTCAAGCCACTCTTTGGCTGTAGACCGCAGAAACTCTTGCTCTTCACTAAACGCAAAATTCAAAGCTCACTCCTCTTCAATGCGGTAAGTCTAACGAGGCCACAAGGCTGGTCGTTCAGAGCTCTTCGATGGTGGCCAGCAGTCCAAACTCATGGAGAGCAGCGCAATACTTCTCGGCAAGGGCCTGAGTTTCGGTAGCAACAATCGACTTCCCTTCATGATGGACTTGGAGCATCAGGACGGTTGCCTTTTCATGGGAGAACCCGAACAAACTTCGAAAGACCAACACCACAAACTGCATCGTGTTTACCGGGTCATCCCACACAATCACGTTCCACCCTCTATTGAGGTCAGTCACCTCGTCGAGGTCTTCGATATCGATCACTTCAGGTGGGGAAAGGGATGCGTACACCTCCAAACAATACTGGCTTCAGGCACCGACCCTTCAGCAGTCGAGGACGGCAGCCCCGGGCGAGAAAGTAGTGCCGGTAACCGGTGCGGGTAAGTACCATTGCACCACCGCTCCAGAAGGTTTATACCAATGTCAGACGCACCACTCCTTGTCATCGAGAACCTCCACGCCTCGGCGGGCGATGTCGAGATTCTCAAGGGAGTCAACCTCACTATCAATCCAGGTGAAATCCATGCACTCATGGGCCCAAACGGGTCCGGTAAGTCAACCCTGGCCAACGTGATCATGGGTCATCCAAGTTACAACATCACCGCCGGGCGGATTCTTTTCAAAGGTCTTGATATCTCGGAGATGGATCCGAACGAGCGCTCTATTGCTGGCCTGTTCCTTGCCTTCCAATATCCCGAAGCAATTCCTGGTGTCTCAGTGGTGCAGATGCTTCGCCAAGCTCTCTCCAACAAGGAAGGTATCAACTACACCGTCTTGGAGCTGCGCCTAAAGGTCATGGACGCTATGAAAGAACTCGGGATGGAGGCCTCGTTCGCAGATCGCTTCCTCAACGAGGGGTTCTCTGGGGGCGAGAAGAAGCGCAATGAGGTGCTTCAGATGGCAGTACTCCAGCCAGAGATGATTGTTATGGATGAGACCGATTCAGGTCTTGATATCGATGCTCTCCAAGTAGTGGCTGAGGGAGTTGGACGTCTCACATCAGACGATCGCGGATTCCTGATCGTCACGCACTATCAACGCCTCCTCGAGTATGTCAAGCCAGACTTCGTGCATGTATTCATGGACGGGGCGCTTATCCAATCGGGTGGCCCAGAACTGGCTGAGCAGCTCGAAGCAGACGGTTACGACTCGTTCAAGGCTATCGCCTAAGCATGCTCGACGTCCGCGGCGACTTCCCGTTGCTCACAAACCACCCCGACCTGTCGTTCCTCGATTCAGGAGCGAGCGCGCAAAAACCACAGGTGGTTATAGATGCCATGCAGCATCTCACAACCACCGGGTACGCCAACGTCCACCGAGGAGCCTATGGCCTGTCCCAAACGTCCACCAACGCGTACGAAGCTGCGAGGGCGACTGTGGCTCGCTTCATCAACGCTCCCGATGACTCGGAACTGATCTTCACCCGAGGCACCACCACCGGCCTCAACATGATGGCCCACGGGCTTGCACCACTGCTCTCGTTGGGAGACGAAGTACTGATCACCGACATGGAGCACCACGCAAACATCATCCCTTGGCAGCGGATCACTCACGCTGCAGGGGCCAAGCTACAACATGCACCCCTCACCAGCGACTACCTCCTCGACATGGACGCGTTTGCCGAGTTGGTGACCACTCGAACCAAAATCATCTCGGTCACTGGAATGTCCAACGTACTTGGCACCATCGTTGACCTCAAAGCTGTGGTGGCACTCGCCAAGTCGGTAGGAGCCCTTGTTGTGGTCGACGCAGCGCAACTGGCGACGCACCGCGCCATCGACGTACAAGAGCTTGGGATTGACGCTCTTGCTTTTAGCGCTCACAAGCTACTCGGGCCCACCGGCATCGGTGCTCTCTGGGCGACTACGGAGCTACTCGAGTCGATGGAGCCGTTCGAGACCGGTGGAGAAATGATCACCACTGTGACTTTCGACTCAGCTACTTGGGCTCCAATTCCCGCAAAGTTCGAAGCTGGGACCCCTCCAATCGTGGAGTCGGTGGGCTTCGCTGCGGCTATCGACTATCTGCAGGGCATTGGCATGGACGCCATTGTTGACCACGACGACACCCTCACGCAATTGGCGTGGGACCGGTTGCACAATGAAGTGGAGGGAATCGAGATCTACGGCCCGCCACCAGGCCCAAACCGAGGAGGTGTCCTAGCCTTCAACCTCGGGGGCGTGCATTCGCACGACGTTGCCACCATCCTCGATGAGGCCAAAGTCGCTGTAAGATCAGGCCACCACTGCGCAAAGCCTCTCATGAGCGTGCTGTCAGTGGGGTCCACCGCTCGGGCAAGTTTCCATGTTTACAACCGTCCGTCAGATTTAGACCCGCTCATTGCCGGGCTCAATACAGCGAAAGAGATATTCGGATAATGTCGCTCACCAATCTTTATCGAGAGGTCATCCTCGACCACTACCGCAACCCTCGTAACCGGGGTGCACTCCCAGAACCCGACGCTCACGGGGAGGGTCACAACCCGTTGTGCGGCGACGAAATCACCATCGATCTAAAGCTCGACGACGGTGTCATTGCCGAGGTAGGGATCAGCGGCCAAGGGTGTTCAATCAGTCAGGCATCTGCCTCCATGATGAGCGAAGCAATCATCGGCAAAACCCTCAAAGAGATCCAAGCAGTGTCAGACACCTTCAATGCGCTCATGACGACCGACGACGTCGTGGTCGATCCGGACCGTCCCGGCTCAGTGTTGGGCGACCTCGAGTCGCTTCAAGGGGTGAGGGAGTTCCCAGTCCGCATCAAGTGCGCAGTTTTAGGCTGGCACACAATGCTTGAAGCCCTGGAAAACAACTAAAAACTGCAGGCCACGAACCCGAGAGAACCCAGCCGGCAGCTGCCCTAGGTCCGAGACTTGTCCACGCCCTAGTTGTAGTTGGTTACTCAGTCATCTTTTTGAGATCTAGCGCGGCATCCAGGTCTTCGGCTGTCATGAGCCCTCGCTCCAGGACTACCTCCCGAACAGAACGGCCCGATGCAGAAGCCTCTTTGGCAGCCGAGGATCCAGCGTCATAGCCAATGTGAGGATTCAGTGCTGTGACCACAATTACGTTCTTCTCGAGGACAGCCCGCGTGTGATCGCCATTAGCGATCAGGCCCGATACACAACTGTCTGCCAAAGCCACCGAGACATTGGCCAAAATGTCGATCGACTCCAGCAGGTTCCGGGCAATCATGGGCATCATTACATTAAGTTCAAGATTCCCGTTCGCTCCACCCCAGGTTATGGCCGAGTCGTTTCCAATAACCTGAGCGGCCACCATCATGGCGGCTTCTGGGATCACAGGGTTCACCTTCGCCGGCATGATCGAGCTACCTGGCTGTAAAGAAGGCAGCTTGAGCTCTCCCAATCCAGCCACAGGCCCCGAACCCAGCCACCGCAGGTCGTTGGCGATCTTGAAGATCGAGACAGCAATTGTCTTCAGGACACCCGAGGCGTTGACTGCAGCGTCCTTTGCCGCCTGAGCCTCGAAGTGATTTACAGCCTCGGTGAAATGGAACCCACTAGTAATGGACATATCATCAATGACCTGCTGAGCGAAGCCAGGAGGGCAGTTGATACCCGTGCCCACAGCGGTCCCGCCCAGTGGAAGCTCTTCAAGCTCTGGGAGTACCTTACGCAGCCGAGCGGCGCCGTTGTGGACCTGAGCACAGTAGCCACCGAACTCTTGCCCTAGCGTTACCGGAGTAGCATCCATGAGGTGAGTACGCCCGGACTTAACGATGTCTGAAAACTCTTCAGCCTTATCCCCCAGCGCACCACAAAGTCGCCCAAGCGCGGGGAGGAGATCTTCTCGGATTGCCGCGACGGCAGCAACATGGATGGCAGTTGGAATAACGTCGTTAGATGACTGCCCAAAGTTCACATGATCGTTGGGGTGGACAGTATGCGATAGCTTGTCATCGGTCATTAGCTCTGAAGCACGATGTGCGATTACTTCATTCGCATTGGTGTTGGATGAGGTACCAACAGCGGCCGCCGACCCCTTTATCAGGCCCAAAGCCCATATAAATCGGCGGGAGAAGCCGCGACCGGAGATAGGAAAGTTATCAATCGCTCGCTGGGTGGAAGCCCCGAAGTAGGCATCAGCAGGAACCTGCACGTCCCCCATCGAATCCTTCTCAGTCCTGAACTCCATGCTGTGTTCTCCTAAAGCGGGTTGATCGACTCATTGTAATTGAGTGCCACTAGTTCAGCGACGGCTCTCACTGAGAACTCCCTTTGTCTGCTCATACCTTGCGTTGAGGCGCTCGGCCAAGTCATCCCTGGAGTTGTCGAGGTTGC
>CAXMSI010000048.1:0-10575 GCA_964196085.1 uncultured Acidimicrobiia bacterium
CTTCGGTATGCCGATCATGGACACAGGTACAACCCCTACCCAGCCTAAGGGTCCGGCCAGCAACAGCAGAGAGCAGTCCTTCGAGGAAACGCCCTTCCGCTTCACAGACTTTCTGCTTCTCGAGCTGATCTCGTTTGTGGTGATAGTGGCAGTCGCTGCGGGAACAACCAGCAAAGAGTTCGGCAACTTCACCTTCTGGCTCCCACTTCAGGTTGCTGGCTCTTTCCTCGGTTTGCTAGCAGTGAAGAGACGCCGCAATATCTCCTGGGAGCCCTTCGGCTTTCCATTGGAGTGGAAGTACATCTGGGGCTTGTTCACGGGCCTGCCGCTACTCCTTGGGGTGACGCTCATCTTGTTACCCATCACCTCACGAATCACCGAGGACAACAACATCGTGAGCGACGATCTTCTCGGTGTTGAGGGTTCGATCGAATATTTGGCTGCAATCCTCGGAGTGGTGATCTTCATCCCACTCACGGAGGAACTGATGTTCAGAGGAGTGCTTCAGCCGGCACTCCGCCGACGCCTCGGGGCTTTTGGGGCCGTCTTCGGGAGCGCTGCTCTGTTTGGTCTCGTGCATGCCTTCAACATCGATCCAAGCTCATCGCAGTTGTTCCTTGAGATAGCAGCAACCGTGGGTGGCATCTTCCTGTTCGGGCTTCTCCTTGGGTGGGCTCGAGAGGCCACGAAAGGGATCGCTCTCCCCTTCTTCCTGCATGCTGGGTGGAATGCCGTGGTCACAGTCGGCCTTTTCCTAGGACCAGAGAATCTCTCATGAGTGCCCTCGACCCATTGATCACCAGCCCTTTCAAGATTTCGGACTTTGTTGCTGGCTATGGCGTATATGCGCTAGTCCTAGTGGCCTTCCGACTCACTGCTGCAACCCTCGAGGCATCCATCGATCCAATCGTGGGCGTTCTTCCAATCGAGGCTCTGGCGCTCGCCTTGGCTGTACTTGTTGTAGTCGCCCGACGTTCGCCCCCCGTCCAGGCCCTGGGGCTTCCGATCGTTCCCAAGGACCGGATAGGATTTCTGTTCTCACTGCCAGCACTCATCGCAATAGAAGTGCTGCTGTCACCGTTCCGGACTGATGTTCCCGATACAGATCAGCTGGGAGAATTCCTCACCGGAATGAAATTCGGCGGCCCCATGGTGCTCACAATTGTTCTATTGGTCATCGTCACTCCACTGTTGGAGGAGCTGCTGTACCGGGGAGTACTTCACGGGATTCTGCGTCAACGGCTCGACAGGGTCCCTACCGTGTTGGTGGGAGCGTCGCTCTTCGCTGCAGCGAACCTGGTCGGACTCACACCATTCGACCAACAAACGTATGTGTCAGTGGTGTTCATATTCCTGTTCGGTCTCGTCGCAGCAACGGCCCGAGAGGTGAGCGGTCGCATCGGCACCGCCTTCTTTTTCCACTCCTCGTGGAACGCTATCTTCCTGCTGACCTACTTCATGTCAGAAGCACCCAGCTAGAGACCAATCTTGGCGCGCACCTCGGTCAGTGTTTCGTTCGCCATGAGCTTGGCTTTAGCAGCGTTCACATCCATCACACGCTGTACTTCGTCGTCATCAAGAGCTGTGAAGCGCTCCCGAACGGGGCGAAGCGCCTCAACCACAGCCTCACCAACCGCCACCTTGAAGTGACCGTACTGGAGCTCGGAAAAGTTTTCCACAAGGTCGTCGATCGGTCGGTCGGTCATCACCGACATGATTTCGAGCAAGTTTGAGATGCCGGGCTTTTCATCCCGGTCGTAGTGAACACTTGATCCTGAGTCGGTGACTGCTCGCTTGAACTTCTTCATCAGTACCGAAGGCTCTTCGAATAGGCCGACAGCACCACCGGGATTGGACTTGGACATCTTGGCAGTTGGGTCCTGTAGCGACATGACCCTTCCACCAATCTTCGGCGTAATCCGTTCAGGGACAGGGAAGGTCTCGCCATACCGACCGTTGAATCGAGCAGCAATATCACGAGTGAGTTCAAGGTGCTGGGTCTGGTCTTCACCCACCGGCACTACGTTGGCTTTGTGGATCATGATGTCGGCCGCCTGGAGGACGGGATAAGCGTACAACCCAAGCTTTCCCCCGGTCTTCTCCGACTTGTCCTTGAACTGAGTCATTCGGTTGAGCGCCCCAAGCGGTGTGTCGGCGCCCAAGTACCAGGCGAGTTCAACGTGTTGAGGAACAGCCGACTGGTAGTAGAACAGGCTCGCTTCGGGGTCAACCCCAACTGCGATCACGGCCTTGGCCAGATTGCGGCGACCAGCGCGTAGGACTTCGGGATCGACTGGCACTGTGAGGGCGTGGAACCCGACGACTGTGTAGATGCAATCAAACTCGGCCTGCATGCTCACCCAGTTTTTCAAGGCACCAACGTAATTGCCCAGATGGACATCTCCGGTGGGTTGCATGCCCGAAAAGACTCGTTTCACGATGGTTCGCTCCTGCGCGTGGGTTCAGTAACAAGAGAGGTTACATCACCGACGCGGGATCAAGTTCCGAAATAGGTTCGCCAATGGTTCGATTTCAAGCCCATCTCGGAGCCTCACCGGGAGTCGCCCTGAGCCGGCGGGAGGACCCTCCCCGGGCTCAAGATGTTCTTTGGGTCAAGTGCATCCTTGAGAGTTCGCATCAAGGCAAGCTCTTCAGGAGAGCGGGAAAAGTGGAGATAGGGCAGTTTGGTAGTGCCAACACCGTGTTCTGCCGAAATACTGCCGCTCCCGAGTTCCTCGTACACAATGAGGTCAACAGCTTGCTTGGCCTGGTCGGTGTCGTCGTCGACTTTCAACGTGACGTGCAAGTTCCCATCTCCAAGGTGGCCAAACACCACGAGCCTCGCTTCGGGGAAACAGGCTTGTGTTCTACTGAACACCCGCTCAAGATAGGCCTCCATATCATCGAGGGGAAGCGAAACGTCATACGCAAATCGTCCCCCGAGCAGCCTGACCAAAGAGGGAACATCATCCCGGATGGCCCACAATCGATCTCGGTCAGCCTGGGTGTAGGCAACTGCTGCGTCATCAATTAGTCCCAGAGCTTCAGCCTCCGCCAGCATCTCCAAGAACCGTTCATTATCATGTTGCGCGTCACCACCGTGAGCCTCAAGCAACACGTAGAAAGCATGATCTCCTTGCAGTGGCTGCCGGTGTTGCCCACTCTCGACGGCAATGAGTTGATAGAAGTCTCGCCACATCGCTTCAAATGCCGAAAGTCCCCCACCCATACGGCTCTCCACGAATGCAAAAAGGTCGGCCATTGCAGAAAAACTACTGCAGGCCACGAAGGCGGTGTTGCGTGATCGCGGCGCGGGCTGCAACCGAAGAATCGCCTTCGTCAAAACCCCGAGGGTGCCTTCGGATCCAATAAACAACTGCTTCAGGTCGTACCCGGTGTTGTTCTTCACCATGACATTCATGTCAGAGACCACGGAACCATCAGCAAGGACCGCCTCCACTCCCAACACGTTCTCGCGCATCATCCCATACCGCAGAACACCGTTGCCTCCAGCGTTGGTGGCAATGAGGCCTCCAACCATGGCGCTCCCGCGGGCTCCAAGGTCTACCGGGAAGAGCAAGCCCGCGTCTGATGCTGCCACTTGGACTGTTTCAAGGATCGCTCCAGACCCAGCGGTTAGGGACCGGTTCCTCACATCGACCGTCTCAACTGAACTGAGGCGCTCCACCGACAAAGCCACTTCGCCGGAACCGGCTTGTGTCCCCCCTACTAGGCCCGAATTCCCACCTTGAGGGACAACACCTATTCCGGCATCGTGGCAAAGCGCCATCACCCTCGACACCTCTTCGGTGGAGCCTGGGCGCACCAATGCTCCCGCTCCCAAGCTCGTCGGCTTCAGGGCGCCCACTTGCCGCGAGGAGACATCTGCTCCGAGCAACACATGTTCGCTTCCAACAACACGTTGTAAGCCTGCAAGAATGGTTGATGACAAATGCACAGCTACAACTTCAGCCCACGGTCGGCAAACACCTCAGCAAGCGTATCGGGTCGGTCAGTTATGAGTCCGTCGACATCCAAGTCCAGGAGCCGTTCCATCTCGCGTCGATCGTTGATTGTCCAAACGTGGACCTGTTTCCCAGCCCGGTGAGCTGCCCTGACGAAGGCCGCGTCAACAACCCGGATTCCCCTCCTCACCGGCACCTGAAACGCGTCAGCGGTAGTTGTGCTTGCCATACCAAGCCAGGACTTCGCTCGTACCTTGATGGTCTCAAAAGGGCCGGAGGACGTGGCGATTCGTCCACCGGTGATGTGACGGAAGGTCTTGATCCTCCCGTCACTGAAAGCCCCCACAATGACCCTTTCTTCAAGCCGGTGCTTCCCAATGAAGTCGGCAAGCGGTTGTTCCAGCCCGGGCGCCTTCATATCCACAATGAACCTTCTGTCGGGAAACGTCACAACTAACTCTTCAAGAGTCGGGATCGCCACTCGCTCGGTACGGTATGGGTGATGACCGTCGATCTCGAACCGGTAACCGGCATTGACCTTATCGAGGTCGGACAACGTGCAATGCTCTAGCCGCTCGGTTCGGTCAGTGCACCGTTCAAGGGTGTCATCGTGGAACGTCATAAGCACCCCATCAGCTGTGAGGTGCAAATCAGTCTCGATCCAATTGAACCCGACATCGACCGCGCCCTGAAAGGCCAGCATGGTGTTCTCAGGCCACAGCAGCCGGCTACCGCGGTGAGCCGCCGCAATTGGCGCTCCTTCGAGAACAGGTCTCATGATTGGTGGGCCGACCTACTCGACCAGATAGACCGTAAGCTCGAGGCTCCCGCCATCGGCAGTCCCTGTGCCCACACCAACAGATCCGTTGAGGTACGAGAACTGTTCTGAGGACGTCTCGAACATCATCAACTCTTGGGGGTACAGCAGACCCTGTCGATCCCCCGGCTTTGAGATCCCCGTAGCTGAGTACCAAACAACATCGCGACCCGTGCCAATCCGACCTCTGATGTCGAGCACGGCATGACCATCCTTGCGGATCACCACATGGTCGGTTCCGCTTACTGGCCGCTCACCCTCCCAATGCTCGCTGGTGGCGACACCGATAAACGGCACGTCAATCCGGAGGCCGCTCGAGGTCTTTCCGACCATGTTGAACTCCAGCGTTCCTGAGATCTTGCAGAACTCTTTCAATGAAGACACGCTACTCCTTAACGAGATTGGCCTTGGCAAACGCAAGGATTTGGTCGGTGAGTTCGGCCCGGCTGAGTCGACCCTCAGCGTCGAACCATCGCTCGGTGGCATTGAGGATAGAGAGAATGAGGATTGAAATGATGGTGGGATCGACAGTTTCGAATTCTGCAGACTCGACGCCATCCCGGATGACCTTTCGGAACGCCCCTTCGTACGTGTCGCGTTGGCCCAAGGGGACACTACGCAACTCAGGGGCCAAGAACCGAGACTCATTGAGGAAGGTCACCACATCGCTGCGGTGATCGAGGACGACGTCGAGATGGCCTTCAATCAAGACCCGCAGCTTCTCAGCTGCTGTCCCCTCAATGGCAAGGGCAGCATCTGCCGACGCCTGGAACATTCCTGCGCCTCTACCAATGACTTCCGTCAGAAGCTCTGCCTTGGAGTTGACATGTGAGTAAATCGATGATCCGAGCAGTCCGAGTTCCTCACCCAAGTCACGCATGGATGTGCCGTGATATCCCCGTTCGGCAAACAGTCGTCCAGCTGCAGCAATGACCTCATCTCGTGATACTTTGGGCATGGAACCACTGTACCAATCCGGGAGCGCCTACCACCCCTCTGTTAGGAGCAGTTGTTGATGCGCCGGACCGGCATCTCGATCGTTCCTTGAGTGCTTAAGCTTGGGAAACCATGTCAGGACCTCTGCCCCGCGACCGATGCCAACGATCCCAAATTGCCAAGAACGAAGGCAGAATCAGAATCGAGACCATCAGGGCGAATCCAATGGCATAGGCCGTGACCGCACCGAACTGCTGGAACGGCTTCAGCGTCGACGTAACCAACACTCCGAAGCCTGCGATGGTGGTGAGTGCAGACCCAGCCAAAGCACTTCCGGTATGGAGCGTCGTCGACCGGATCGCCTCGTTGGTGGTTTCATACCGCTCACGATCCTCGAGGAATCGGTGGGTGATATGAATGGTGTAGGGAACACCAATACCAATGGCCAGAGCAGAAATCGTAGCCGTAACCGGCCCAAACGGGATGCCGGTGAGGGCCATCATCCCGAAAGTGAGCAAGACGACTAATCCAACTGGCGCCATCGTGATCACACCAAGTAGTGGACGTCTTGACTCAAACCAGAAGTTAACCATCAAGATGGCAGTGGCAGCCAGCAATGTAATGACCAGCGAGCCCACCTGAGACTCCTGCAGGGATGACACCACCACATCAGAGATGATGGTTTGCGAAGTGGCGATTACATCCATACCCATATCGGCTATTGGGACAAATACCCCCGAGAGCGCTTCTCTCAATTCACTTACCCTGAGATCGCCTGCCTGAGTGTTCATGGTCCACAAAGCAGCATCCTGAATGCCGCCGGTTTCGTGGATGACGCTTGAGTACCCAGCAGGGTCGGCGGTCCTTACAGCCTCGTACAGGGCCGTGAGATCTGCTGTGTCAGGAGCCCTAAGATCGGCGCCGAGTCCAGCCTGCCCAACCGCGGCCGCGACGTCTGGGTTGAAGGTTGGCGATGTCGGGCTGCTCAAGCTGTCGATGAGCGCTATCGGTGAGGCAGCGACCTGTCCAGCAAACAGCAACACATCTGGGGTGTCGGCGAGGACAGCAAGTGCATCGATGCCTGCGTTGTGAGTTGCAACAGAACTCACGTCACCCTCTATCAGGACTGACGTTGTTTCGCCGAAGCCGCCGCCGAACTCCTCACTGAGGGTGTTGAGGGTACCGAGGAGCGGACTGTCTTGGGCAATGAAGTCAGTGAACGAGAAGGTGGTCTCGAGGCGTTGTCTACCCACCTCACCAAGTCCCGCCAGGATAACCGCTGCAATCACCGCTCCCCACGCAAATTTTTCGGCAATAAGCGACGTCTTGCCAATCACTCGGTTGAGAATGCGATCGTCGGAGTTCCTGAGGTCCTCTGCAGGGAGGCGACCAGCCTTTTCGGCCGACGTATCGAGCAGTTGTCGAACCGCAGGAACGAAGGTCAGCATGAGAATGAACGAGACCAGGATGCCTACCGCCGCCAATACTCCGAAATCCACGAGTGCAGGAATCGGGCTGATGAGGTTTGTGAGGAAGCCAACCATCGTGGTGATAGTCGCCAATACCAAGGCCACCCCAACGGTACGGATAGAGGTATTGATTGCGGGCTTCACACCACCATCACCCACCTCTTCTCGGTAGCGAGACGTGAGGTGAATACCGTAGTCCACGCCCAACCCGATGAGCAAGATGGGGAGGATCTGAGCCATTGACGATGAGTGCCCGATGAAGTCCAGATAGGTAGGGCTGAGCAGGACGCCAACCCCCTGCATCCAGGTGATAGCTAGAAGGATCGTGAAAATCGTGATAGCCATATCAGCGAAGGTACGGCGGATCGAACCAATCCAAGAGAGTCTGCCCTTCGGCTTCAACCAGTAGACAAGCAGCAAGATGCCAACAATGATCATGCCAGCGAGCTGGAATATTCGGGCGATCTCGTCGGTAAATGAAGAATCATCAGCCAGCAAGAGCTCGAAGGCGAAGGGTTCAGCGGTAAAGCCCGCAGGAAGGTCAAGCTCGGCAAGGCTGTCCGACAGTGCCGATATGTCCTCGACATAAGCGGTGACGTCTTCGGGATCGGGCGTCTGCAAAAAGACAAGCATCAGGCCATGTGAGGCTGTTGCAGATTCAAAATCGGCACTCGACGACAGGAGCTGCTCAACAAATCCACCCTGATCCGCCGGAACGAAAGCGAGCGCGTTGAGATAGGCCTCTTTCAAGCCCTCGGTAGTCGGATCAGAAACAGGTGTGGATAGTGAGTACCCGGCCGGGAGCTCAATACCGTCGAGAGCTTCAGCCAAGGCTGAGAGCTCCTCATCCGTTGGGAGCTCCGTCAGGTTGAGAACCACCATTCCCTTGGAAGCCGAAGGAGCAGAAAGGTCAGAGTCATTCGACGAGAGGAATGGAAGGACCCCAGCAAACTCCGCTGGCAGATCGGGAAAGTTGGCGAGATAGGCCTCTTTGAGATCAGCAGTACTGCTGAAGACATCCTCACCCAACGGCGCCAAGAAGCTCAGCAAAGGCGGAGTTTCAGGACCCTCCGAAAGTTTTGCGGCAATGGGAGTAGAGAAAGCAGCTCCCGCCACCTGCTGAGTAACGCCCTGTCCGTCGGCGGTAAATACATCGCCATCGTCTGAGGAAACAACAATGTTGATACTCGGTCCACCAGGTGCCCCTCCGTCCAAAGGAGCAAAGAATGAGATCGAAGATCCCCGCCCTGGCTGCGCTTGGAGCCGATCTGCAACCGCAGACGACTCAACAGCAGCCGTAACTCGGGCAACGGCCTCACGGCCCTCAGCGGTGACAACGTCGCCGCTGTCTGAACTGAAAATTACCTGCATCACTGACCCAGAAGAACCATCGCCGAACAGCTCAGGGATCCGGTTCGATGCCGTCAACTCTGGCGCGTCGGGAGCGAAACCTTCCTGACCATCGGCCAGCTCGGCTTGAGGCACGAAATAGCCGAGCACTCCTGTGAGGAGCAGCACAGCAACAATGACCAAGACCGGCGCCTTCCGGACGGAATTCGCGAGAGTATTGACAATACGGAGCATGGGGAGAAACCTCTAAGGAAACAGTGTTATCGACAAGATTACTCCCTAGGAACGGCTAGTTCGACGCGCTGTCGGAATCGCAGGTCGATCAGCTGAGTAACTCTTCGAGGACCGCTACAGCGTGCTCGTTCTCCTCTTGCGTACCAACCGAAATTCGCGCCCAGCCCTCTCCAAACGGGCGAATAATCACACCCCGCCGCAACAAGAATTGATTGAGCTCGTCCAAGGTTTCGCCGACCCGGAAAAAAACGAAGTTCGTATGCGAATCAGCGACCTCAAAACCGAGGCTTAACAGCGCGTCGGATAGATAACTTCGCCCATCAGCATTTTCGATCCTACGCTCCTCGACACGGCGAGGGTGTTTCAACGCTTCCATCGCCGCCTCTTGGGCAAGTTGCGTCACGGTGAACGGCGCCTGGGACCGCCGCAGGGCCATCAACACGTCGGGCTTGCCTATCGCATAGCCAATTCTCAGCCCTGCCAATCCATAGATCTTCGAAAAGGTACGCAGGACCACGACGTTGTCTCGCTCGAGGGCCAACGGGATCATCGACACAAAACCATCTGCGAACTCAGCGTAGGCCTCATCGACTACAACAAGCACATCCTTGGGAACAGCATCAAGGAACGACGCAACATCACCCGGTTCGGCCATGGTCCCAGTTGGATTATTCGGATTACAAACGTACACGACCGTTGTCGAGTCATCGACAGCATCCAACATTGCATCTAGATCATGACGATGATCCTCCCCCAAAGCGATGGCCACGGGCCGAGATCCCGCCATCCAAGTGATGACTGGATACATCGAGAACGACGGACTCGCGAAAACAGCCGTGGTGCCCTCGCCGCCAACCGAGTTGGCGATCTCTCTGAGTAAAGAACTTGAACCAGCTCCGAACCAAAGGCTGTCAGGCGGTATCTTGAATGCGTCGCTCGCCGCCTTGGCAAGATGAAAACAGTTGCTGTCGGGGTACCGGTTGACTTTGGTGGCTAGCCGAGCAATCGCGTCACTGACCTCAGGGAACGGGGGTACCGGCGACTCGTTGGAAGCCAACTTGATGACCTCGTCAATCCCAAACTCCCGGGCCACTTCGTCAATAGGGCGGCCGCCAACGTACGGGATGACTTCGGCGACGAGAGGGTTCAGTCGGATCATTACCAAAGGGTAGCGACACCACCAGCCAGTGAAACCTCAGCTCCGTAGTTCAGAGATTACTGGTGCAAGGGCTTCGATCGCCCGGCGATCCATAGGCCAGGCCAGTAGTTCCACGCTTGAGAACCCCATTTCTTCGAACTGTCCAAAAGCCTCGACCATCTGACCCACCGAGCCACCGACAACAGGCCCAAGACCGAGTTGCGCCGGAACGACGATCTCAGTTGGCTCGATCCAGATTCCGACGGATCGCCCAATCGTCGACGGGTCCCGGCCGGCAACCTCGCAAGCTCGCTCAAGCTCTTCGAGCAACCCCGAGAATGCATCCGGTCGAGAACTCGCGGTCGCAAAACAGCTCCACGCATCACCGTGCTCAACCGCGAGCCGAATGGTGCGCTTACCGTGGCCCGCCAACATCACAGGAATGTCACCACGACTCGGACCTCTGGGCGAAGCAAGGGAGTCTTTTCCCTGTTGATACTCCCCCACAAAATCAACGGCCCCTCGCCGCAGCAGCGGCAGTAGGACTTGCAAAGCCTCCTCGTATCGGGCAACAACCTTCTCGCTCGGATATCCGAACCCTTTAGAAACCTTGCCCGCATGGCCCGCACCGAACCCGAACACAAACCGTCCGTCACAGATTTCATC
>CAXMSI010000049.1:0-8846 GCA_964196085.1 uncultured Acidimicrobiia bacterium
AAGCTTTCTCGCAATGGCAATGCTCTTAGGGCACTCCAGCAGGAAGCGGCCAAAGGACGCTGTCTGACGCATCCCAACATCGTTCGATTTCTGGATCTTGACCGTGAAGATGAGCTCTACTTCATTGTCATGGAGTTGGTGGAGGGCCGGTCACTGCGCGACGTGCTTCGATCAGAAGGAGCCCTGCTTCCTCGCCGAGCCACCGAGATTGCTGCAGAGACTGCCGCAGCTCTCAGCATTGCTCACAGGGCTGGCATTGTCCATCGCGACGTGAAACCAGGCAACATCCTGCTGACAACAGACGGTACGGTAAAGGTCACAGACTTCGGCATTGCCCGGGCATGGGACGACAGCCAAGAACTCACCAAGACCGGCGCGGTCATTGGCACCGCTACATACTTCTCCCCTGAGCAGGCCCAGGGCCATCCTGCTGATCATCGCTCTGATGTGTATTCCGTCGGCGTTGTCCTCTACGAAATGCTCACTGGGGCTGCCCCCTTCAAGGGCGACAGCCCGGTCGCTGTTGCCTATCAACACGTCTCGTCGCCTGTGGTACCGCCACGAATGCTCAACCCTGAAGTGACAGCAAGTCTTGAAGCCATCACACTCAAGGCTCTAGAGAAGGCTCCTGAGCATCGGTACCAGTCCTCCGAAGACATCAGAGCAGACCTGCTGAGTGCCTTGGCTGGAGAAGAGATCGCAGCCGCTGCTCCTTCACCATCAATCACGGCACCGGTTGGCCTACCACAGCCCGCAATGGGAGATCAACCAACCCGCGTTCTCACTGGCACCGCCCCAGTGCCGCCAACTGCCAGCCCAAATGAAGCATATCGGCAGCTAGAAAACGACCGTCCAAATCAGATCCCATTCATCATCACTGCCTTTGCCATGTTGGCCGTTTTGGCCTTCGGCATTTGGCTGGTATTCAACGCGTTTGGCGGAGGTGACACAACATCAGGTGACTCTCAAGTGATCCCAAACCTGGCGGGACTCACACAAACTGAAGCCAGCGACCAACTACAAGAACTCGGTTTCCGCATCCAAATCGAACGCCGAGCAGATAGCACTGTTGGTGAGGGACTAGTCATCAGCACCGACCCTGCCGCCAACGAAGATGTGGCAAAGGGATCGCAGGTGATTATCTACACCTCCACTGGCAGCACCCAAGTGCAGGTCCCTGACCTTTCAGGGCTCACCGAGTCCGAAGCAAGGAACGCCCTCGCCGATGCCAACCTCAAGCTGGGCAGCGTGATAGAGGTGCCAAGCGCCGATGTAGCCCCTGGCTTTATCACCACCACAAACCCAGACGCTCTGAGTCCGGTGCCGGCGGGATTCGCCATCGATATTTTCATCTCTACTGGCCCTGGCACCTACCTCCTCGGCGCAGACTACGCCGAACGAGTGTTGTCTTCGGTTTTGTTCGAACTCGAGGACCAAGCTGGGATGAACACCACGGTCGTCGCCGAGTTCCACCCAGATATCGACGAGGGTCTCGTTGTAAGAACCGACCCGGCTGGCCCAACCGAACTCGAAGTTGGGTCCGACATCACGATCTACATCTCAGACGGAGCAGAACCAACCGAAGTTCCAAACCTCATTGGCCTTACCGAAGCCGAAGCCACAGCCCTCCTGACTCCGCTTGGTTTGAGTATCGAGGTCATAGGTACAACCCAAGACGGTGTCCCTGGCCAAATCACGGCTCAATCACCAACAGAGGGAGCTCTACTGGCTCCCGGCGAAAGCATCACCGTCATTGTTGCCGTTGAGCCTGACTCAGCTTTTGTGACACTTGGTATCACCATCAACGGAGGCACAGCAACTGCCGATGACTTCAGCGTCATTCTTGACGGCAACACCGTGAGCTGGAACACACCGCTTCAAGTCGATATCGGAACTCACCTTGCCAGCGCAGGGAACCTCGCCGGCTACACAGTGAGCTCTTGGTCGGGAGATTGTTCAGCGGGTGGTTCTGTCACAGTGATTGCAAATGCCAGCGCTGTCTGCACCATTATCTTTGATGAGATCCCACCGGTGACCACCACCACCATCCCGGCGACAACGACGACCCTGGGGATTTCTCCCTAGATGGCCTCGTGACTCGCTTAGAAGAGCGAAACGTTGCCCTTCTAGCCTGGTACCAGCACAACAAACGGCCACTCCCTTGGCGCGGCTCGACCAATCCGTGGTGGATCTTGGTCTCGGAGGTAATGTCCCAGCAGACACAGATTTACCGAGTTGTCCCCTCTTGGGAAGCCTTCATAGAAGCGTTTCCCACACCTGAAGCTTGCGCGAACTCTGCCCAGGAACAGGTGCTCGGTTTGTGGTCGGGCCTCGGGTACAACTCACGGGCTGTACGACTCCAGCAAGCCGCTGCGTGGGTGAGCGACCATGGTTGGCCTCAGAACTCAATCGACTTGCAACAGCTCCCTGGAGTTGGGCCCTACACCGCTGCAGCCGTCGCTTGTCTCGCATTTGGGGAGCAGGTGCCAAGCCCAGACACAAACCATAAGCGGGTCCTCTCTCGGTGGGCCGGCCGCGTACTAAGGCCCACCGATCTGTTGGCTTTCTCCGTCGACCAGCTCCCCAAAGGTCAGGCAGCTCACTGGAACCAAGCACTCATGGATCTCGGTGCGTCTATCTGCAGGCCAAATCTCCCAGCCTGCGACGAATGTCCGGTGAATCTGTGGTGCAAAGATCCAAGCATCTACGAGGCTCCGCCCAAGCAAGGGAAGTTCGACGGCTCGGTGCGACAGGCCCGGGGGACGATTGTCCGCACGTTATTGACCAAGGGACCCCAGCGTGCAACCGAAATCGCTCCCACCCAAGACCCGCAGATTGTTGCCGAGGCTGTGGCAGCTCTGATCAGCGATGCCATCCTCATTGAGATGGCTGGCACCCTTCACTTAGCCAAAAAGTAACTCTCAATTCGCGACAACCCCTCGACACACTAGGATCAAGTTCCGTGGTGAACTTGCGTCATATTGCTTCTGGAAAAGTCAGGGAAATCTACGAGATAGACACCAATCGTCTGCTCTTCGTAGCTACTGACCGCATCTCTGCCTACGACGTAATTCTTGAGGATGAGATCCCTGACAAGGGGCGAGTCCTTACCGAACTTTCCAAGCATTGGTTCGATCTGCTTGGCGTCCCACATCACTTCCTCACCTCGGATTTGAGCAGCCTCAACCTTGCACAATCCCAAATGGATCAACTCTCAGGTCGCGCCATGATTGTGCGAGCAGCCGAAGTGATTCCGGTGGAATGCGTCGTGCGCGGCTACCTGTACGGCTCCAGCTGGAGAGAGTACGAAGGCGGCGGCGGACCAACTACAGAACATCTGCCCTCAGGGCTCCGCTTGGCCGACCAACTTCCAGAGCCAATCTTCACTCCGGCCACAAAGGCCGTTGAAGGCCACGACGAGAACATCACCGAAGCCCAAACTCGAGACCTGCTCGGCAACAGCCTCTACCAGCAGTTGAAGGATGTCTCTATTTCCATCTATAGAGAAGCTGCCGACTACGCACGCGACCGCGGTGTGATATTGGCTGATACAAAGTTCGAGTTTGGTTTTGCGGACGGCGAGCTCTTGCTCATCGACGAAGTCCTCACCCCCGACTCTTCGCGGTACTGGCCGGTTGATCAGTGGACGCCAGGCCAACAGGTGCCGTCGTTCGACAAACAGTTCGTTCGCGATTGGCTCGACGCATCGGGCTGGGATCACACTCCACCATCGCCAAATCTGCCAGTTGATGTCATTGAAGCCACCCGAGCAAAGTACGCCGAAGCGTTCGAGCTCATCACCGGTCACCCGCTGAGTAAAGGATCATCATGAAAGTCACCGTGCACGTCCGTAGACGCCCCGAAATTGCAGATCCTCAAG
The DNA here is from genome assembly GCA_964196085.1 of uncultured Acidimicrobiia bacterium. Classification (GTDB taxonomy): domain Bacteria; phylum Actinomycetota; class Acidimicrobiia; order Spongiisociales; family JAENVV01; genus CAXMPE01. The sequence continues at coordinate 3,881 of CAXMSI010000049.1, forward strand.
GAACGGCAGTTAGCCGAGCTTTGTCAGATCTCGGCTATGGAGAGGCAAAAGTCCGAATCAACAAGGAGATCGTCCTCGACGTCGAAGGTTCTAACCACCAAGAGGTGCACGATCGCGTCACCGAAATGTGCGAGGTGTTGCTGGCCAACCCTGTCATGGACGACTTTGAAATTCGGATCGAAGGATGAAGACGGCTGTAGTTGTCTTCCCTGGCACGAACTGTGAGCAAGATGTCGTGTGGGCTCTCGGTGTCCTAGGTGCAGAGGCTGAGTTGGTCTGGCATCGTGAAACTGATCTTTCGGACTTCGCAGGGGTGGTTCTGCCCGGCGGATTCGCTCACGGCGACCATCTTCGAACAGGGGCTATTGCCCGCTTCTCCCCTGTCATGGGCGCTGTCACCACAATGGCTGGTCAGGGCAAGCCTGTGCTTGGCATCTGCAATGGTTTTCAAATTCTCTGCGAAGCCCGGTTACTGCCAGGAGTGTTGCTCCAGAACCGTGACCTCAAGTTCATCTGCCGGCCAACACATGTGAAGGTGACCTCAACCAACAGCATCCTGACCCGATCCGCTGAGCTGGGCCAAGTGCTTCAGATTCCATTGAATTCCTATGAGGGCAACTACCAGTCCCAGGTCGACATCACGGACCATCTGGTGGCTGCATACTGTGATTCCAGTGGCGTTGTTGACGACCTATCAAACCCAAACGGGAGCCTCCTAAACGCTGCAGCTATCGCCAACGAGGCTGGGAATGTAGCCGGAATCATGCCTCACCCCGAGCGTGCCATCGAGCAAATACTCGGTTCGGCAGACGGCCAAGTGCTTCTCCAATCTTTCATTGACTCACTCGAAGGTGCCCATGTCTGAAACCACTGCGCTCTATGCACAGCTCGGGATGACTGATGCCGAGCACGAAACACTGCTTGGCATCCTTGGTCGCGATCCCTCCCATGCAGAGCTCGCTATGTACTCGGTGATGTGGTCTGAGCATTGCTCGTACAAGTCATCGCGAAAGCACCTTGGCCGATTCCCAACAGAAGCTCCATACGTGGTGGTAGGGCCCGGGGAGAACGCTGGCGTCATCGACATTGGAGACGGTTGGCTCGCAGCTATCCGAATCGAGTCACACAATCACCCCTCCTACGTTGAGCCGTTCGAAGGTGCTGCAACAGGCGTCGGCGGCATTTTGCGCGACGTGTTCACCATGGGGGCGCGGCCCGTAGGACTCTGGAACCAGATTCGGTTTGGTCCTCTCGACACAGCCCACAATCGCTACCTGCTTTCGGGCGTTGTCAGCGGTATTGCTGGCTACGGCAACGCTGTTGGCGTGCCAACTCTCGGAGGCGAATTGGCATTTGAGGAGTGCTATTCGGGCAACCCACTCGTAAACGTGATGTGTCTTGGGATCCTCAAGCGAGAGCAACTCGTCCTCGGCACCGCTGGTGTCCCGGGCTCCATTGCCGTCCTTCTTGGCAACGCCACCGGCCGCGACGGAATTGGTGGCGCATCGGTACTGGCTTCGGCATCCTTCGACGAAGAATCAGCCACAAAACGTCCTTCTGTTCAAGCTGGTGATCCGTTCGAAGAAAAGAAGCTCATTGAGGCGTGTCTCGAGCTCTACCAAAACGACCTTGTCGTAGGCGTCCAGGATCTAGGAGCTGCAGGGTTGTCCTGCGCTTTCAGTGAGCCAGCGGGTCGTGCGGGGGTAGGTCTCGACGTGGACCTTGACGCTGTGCACGTTCGAGAACCTGACATGACAGCTCCCGAACTGCTCATGAGCGAGTCACAGGAACGGATGATGGCTTTCGTACACCCTTCCAAGGTGGACGAAGTTGTCGCCATTGCCCACAAGTGGGAGATTGATGCTTCAGTGGTCGGCGAAGTGAAACCTGGGGGCATGCTCACCATCCGACACAATGGAGAAGTGGTGGCTGAAATGCCAGCAGCGTCTCTTGCCGACGACGCTCCAATGTACGATCGTCCAAGCGGGGAACCAACCTGGATCGAGGACGTGTGGACAAATACCATGACGTTGCTTCAGCCGCCAGACATCAAAGAAGCACTTCTCACGCTGCTTGACGATCCATCGCTGGCTGACCCCCGATGGGTCTACCAACAGTACGATCATCAGCTGTTCCTCAGCACGGTGGTGGAGCCCGGGCACGACGCCTCGATGATCCGGATCAAGGGAACCGAAAAGGCTCTCAGCGTGTCTACTGACGGCAATGGTCGTCACTGTTATCTAGACCCCCGACGTGGAGGAGCGCGGCTGGTCTATGAATCTGCGCTCAACGTTGCAATGACCGGTGCGACTCCGATGGCTGTGGTGGATAATCTCAACTTCGGGAATCCCGAGAAGCCAGACGTCATGTGGCAGTTCATTGAGTCAGTCGCGGGGATCTCCGAGGCGTGTGAGGAACTGGGCACTCCGGTAGTGGGTGGCAATGTGTCTTTTTACAACGAGACAGACGGCCAAGACATCTACCCAACCCCGATTGTTGGGATGCTGGGACTGGCTGACCCCATGCCGGCACAACCACCCCGCCTCGACGGCGCCCAAGCCGGAATGTCATTGATCATGTTCGGCCCAAAGAAATCTCGCAATCTCGCAGGGTCGGCCTTCGAAAAAGTCATGTACTCCCATGTAGGCGGGCGACCCGACGAGCCGGATCCAACCATGGCCAAGGCCGTGATTGACCTCGCCGTGGAACTGGCCAACTCTGGGATGGCGCCAGCCATGCACGACATTTCCGAAGGAGGGGCTGCTCTGGCTGCAGCCGAGCTAGCCATCGCTTCAGAGACAGGCGTTACGCTGAACTTCACAGCCTGGGTCGGGCTCTTTGCCGAGAACCCAAATCGGTTTCTTGCCGCTGTTGCTCCTGAACACTTGGGCGCCATTGAGGAACTCGCTAACAAGTACGGCGTTCCACTGAGCCACTTGGGCGTGTTCGAAGGAACCCATATTGAGTTCACCAATAACGGTCCGGAGTCCATGGCCCTCGGTTTGGGTCGTGCAACCTCAACATATCGAAAGGCCATCTCGCGAAGGATGGAGTAGCGCGAGACCGCCCCTCGGGAAGGTTGGTAGCCTTTCGAGCTCCAACCTGTTCGCCGAACAGAACTAGTGTGAGCACATGACACCCGCACGCATCCTTATCGCAATTGCCATGGGCTACGTGATCTGGCGAATCGCCATCTACTTCATCCGCATGTTTCAGTACATTCCCGATGAGATCAGGCCCGAGGACATTATTGAGGCAGAGCAGACCTACAAGTGCACTGAATGCGGGGCAGAGATGATCATGACCTACCGCAACGAAATCGGAGAACACTCCGGCCCACGACATTGCCGTGAGCCCATGGTCGAAGTCTGGCGAACATAGCTTAACGACCGCAGACTAACCGGTGGCTGGAAGGGTGGAGCTACTTCCAGCCCATAGTCATGAACATACCTACTGCCAAGGAACCGAGACCCGGGAGCAAGAAGGTCCGTGGAAGTTCAAGGATGTAGGTAGCAATGACGGTTACCACTCCCAAGCCCATCAGGGCCACCATGAGAGGTGCGTACCAAGCGGGAGAATCTGGCACAGAAGTATGGTCAGGAACGCGGTCTGAAAGGCGATCGGTGGTTTGTGGTTTGGCTGTCTTGCGCTTTTTTGAAACTGGCATAAGGCGCATAGGTTAGCGATGTTTACCCGTGTGACAAGCTGCGTCGTGCTGATCGGAGCAATAACAGTTTGAGTACCGCCTCAACTCCAGCAACAATGCCATCCACAGGAGTGCTCTGATCAACGTTTTAATACTCGACAACTATGACTCGTTTACCTTCAACCTCGCCCAATACGTTGGCGAACTGGGTGCAACGCCGCTGGTTCATCGCAGCGACAAACTCTCGCTCGAGGATGCCAAAACCATGTCCCTCGATCGCGTCATCATCTCTCCAGGTCCGGGAACACCCAAGGACGCTGGTCTGTCGCAGGATTTTCTCCTCCACTTTGGACAAACCATTCCGGTGCTCGGGGTTTGCCTGGGGCACCAGGTCATCGTCGAGGCCTTCGGCGGCCGCGTTGACTCAGCCCCTGAGGTACGCCACGGAAAGACTTCGCCAATCCACCATGACGGGAAAGGTGTTTTCGTAGGGCTTTCCGAACCGTTCCAAGCTACCCGGTATCACTCACTGTCGGGGTATGACGTGCCCGCAGTCCTGGAGGAGTGTGCATGGAGCGACGACGACGTGTTGCAAGGCGTCCGCCACAGGAGCCTGCCTATCACGGGTGTTCAATTCCATCCAGAGTCAATCTTGACAGTCGAGGGTAAGGCCCTCCTGGCCAACTTCTTAAGCTAGGCCTCCACCAGTTCAAGAATCGTGCCGTTGGCCATTCCGCCACCCTCACACATGGACTGCAACCCGTATCGAGTTCCGCTCCTCACCATTTCGTGAATGAGTGTGGTCATAAGGCGGCCCCCTGATGCGCCCAGTGGGTGACCAAGAGCAATCGCTCCTCCATTGACATTGGTCCGCTCCCACAACGCAGCGGTGTCATCCCCACCAAACTCCTTGAGCCAGGCGCCGGGAACTGATGCAAACGCTTCATTGATTTCAAACAGCCCAATGTCTTCAATAGTGAGACCTGCCCGATCAAGAGCCTTCTGCGTTGCAGCGATTGGGGCAGACAACATCATGATCGGATCTTCTCCAGCCAGCGAAAACGCCTTGAATCGAACAAGCGGCTTCAAGCCAAGTTTCTCAGCCATCTCTTCATTCATAATGAGCATGGCAACGGCACCGTCGGTGATTTGGGAGGCATTCCCCGCCGTGATTTGGTGAGCTTCGTCGAAGGCTGGATTCAGTGTTGCCAACTTTTCAAGAGTCGTCCCAGGGCGAATGCCCTCATCGATTGACACAGTCTCACCGTTCACATCTACAGCAACTATCTGGGTGTCGAAGCGACCCTCTTCCTGTGCCCT